>DASYDW010000124.1 GCA_036499395.1 Pirellulales bacterium | reverse complement strand
CTTCCCGCACATTTACCTCGATAATCGACCGCTGGTAATCGCGAGCATAGACCATCTCGGTTCGTGCTGCCAATTGCGTCCCGCTGTGCCCCTTCGCAGAATTTGGATTTGATGCCCACTCCGACGTGTAGCAAGCCGCCGCTGTCAGGCGTCGTGAACATCAATAAGCCCCCCGGCAAAACGTCACGCGACGTCGTCGACATCGTAAAGCGGCTGGTTCGTCCTGAGCGCACAGGCCATGCTGGCACGCTCGATCCGCTGGCGACCGGGGTCCTGGTGATATGCGTCGGGGCCGCGACGCGATTGATCGATTACGTGCAACGTGCGCCGAAACGCTATCGGGCCACGTTTCAACTCGGTCGTTCGAGTCCCACCGAAGACATCGAAGGCGAAATCACCGAGCTACCCGACGCGCCGCGTCCCAGCTCTGATGCGATCGCCACGGCCGCGACGCGGCTCGTCGGCCAGATCATGCAGCGTCCGCCCGTTTACTCCGCACTGCGCGTGGCGGGCAAGCGCTCGTACGATCTGGCTCGAGCCGGGCGCGCCGTTGAGCTCGCTGCGCGGCCAATTTCGGTCTACGCGTTTGATATAATCGAGTACGCCTATCCGCAATTGATCGTCGACATCCGTTGTGGATCGGGAACGTACGTGCGTTCGCTGGGGCGCGATCTGGCCGAATCGCTCGGCACGGCCGCCGTGATGTCGGCGCTCGAGCGCACCGAGATCGGCCCTTTTTGCGTTGCCAACGCGTACTCCTGCAATCAACTGTCGCTCGACAATGTCACGCAGTGGCTACGTCCAATGCGTGACGCCGCGCCTGGTGTGCGAACAATGACTTTGAGCGCCGAGCAGATCGCAACGATCGCTCAGGGCCGGTTCCTTGATCTGAGTGGCACGGCCGAAGTCGACCATCAAGAGTTGGCCGCCCTGGACGAAGCCGGCGAGCTGGTGGCCATACTCAAGGCGCGCGGCGCAGGGGTCTTCGGGCCCAAACTGAACCTCGCTCCCCGCCCGACGTCAGCGCGCTAAGCGGCCGATCGCACAGCCTGGCGAAACTTTTCCGTTGCTAGCACTTATCAGAGGCTCATCAAAAGAAGTAAATCTACTCATTCCCACACCGCGATAATACAGTCAATCACGATGGAGTATCTGGCTATTCACAAGGCGGGGTGGGGAAATGCAGAGATTCTTCGCGGCGACATTCGTCGCCGCAGTGACATTCGCTTTTTCAACGGCTGTGCGTGCCGAGTACGCAGAGTACTACGACGGAGCGGCCGAGTCGCAGAGTGCTCCGGAACCAGCGGCCTCATACCAGGATAGCGCCGAGGATTGTTCGGGCGGCGCCGCAGTCGGCAGTTGTTACAGCGGATGCCGCAGTATCTGCGACAGCGATTTGCCCGAGTGCTGCGATTGCTTTAACGGGCGGAAGCGGCTGTTCGGCTTTCTACCAAGTGATCACTGCTTTGACCGTTTCATCAGCCCAATTTCGAACCCGTTCTTCTTCGAGGATCCGCGCTCGCTGACCGAAGTGCGGACGATCTTTATCGACAACACGCTACCGCGCGATAATACCGGTGGCGGTGATGTGCAGGTTTACGGAGCACAGTTTCGCGGACGCATTTCGGACCGTTTTAGCGTGATCGCGCCGCGCCTGGCGGATATGCAACTCAACAATAGTGACAACGGCCATCCGCACGGATTTATGTCCGCGCCGATTGGCGGTAAGTACAACCTGATTCGGGACGTCGATAACCAGTTTCTCGTTTCGGTGGGTGCGACTTATTTCATTCCCGGTTTCCGCAACGTGTTTCAAGGATTTGGCACCGGCGACTTCCACTTCTTCGCCACCGCAGGCAAGCAGATCTTCGATCGCGGCCACTGGATTAGCGGCTCCGGCTTCCGCATTCCCACAGACTCGAACTACGGAACGCAGATGTGGTACTGGTCGAACCAGTGGGACTACGAGTTGCCTGGCCACATCTATCCGCTGATGGGCGTGAACTGGTACCACTGGATGCGCAGCGCCGGCCTTAACGCCACGAACGGGCTGACCGGTCTCGACATCGTGAACCTTCCCACGGCCGCGGTCGCCGGCACCAACGTCGCCACTTACGTGATCGGCGCCCGTTGGAAGCCGAGCAGCCATTGGGAAGTAGGCGCCGGCTGGGAAACACCACTGACGCAAAACCACGACATCCTGCAAAACCGCGTCTATACGGACTTGATACTCAGGTATTAAGCCCGCCGCGAAATCCCCCTGACGCTGGATCGCCACAGCGCGGGCGGCAACCTTCCTGGATTGTCGCCCGCGTGTTGCATTTCGGTGGTGGCTAGTTCTCAGCGAGTGAACGCTGCTGACGTTAGCAAATCTTTGCCAGTCGTCATAAGCGGATCATGTCCGCGGTCGGCCATGCTTCCCACCTCGATTCGGCCGTAGCCGCCGTGCCGCGCCGCGCTAGACTTACTAACAGAAAGTCATCGAAAACGCTTCCTGCCGGTTCTGCCTGCCTCGCTGAACTTACTCTCGATGTGCATCAGGCAAGCCACACCCGCCGAAAAAATGCCGTTCGCGACAGGATGGGTTGATGGTCGATCTAACCAATATTGCCGAATCTCGCCCGACGGCTTCGTCGCGCGCGATTCGGCTCAGGACGAATGACGGGCACGGATGCGCCCTCCAAGACGTTGCCGCGAACGCCGCGAAACGTCGGTCTCACACCCGAGACGCATTGGTCGCACATGCCTGAAAATCGCAACATCAAGCGCGACATGATCGCGCTCGGCCTGGTCGCCTTGTCGGTGTTCCTCGGCCTGTCTCTCGTCAGCTATGACGCGGGTGATCCCCCCGCGCACCTGACCTATCCGCCACAGACCGAGACGCACAACGTCTGCGGGCCGCTCGGCGCGCGCGTCTCGCATGCGCTTCTCGAATCGCTCGGGCTGGGGGCGTACTACCTGTCGATTTCGCTCGGCGTCGTGGCCTTTCTATTATTGTCGCGACGTACACCGGACCTGGCCTGGATGCGAACCTTGGGCTGGGTCGTTTCCCTGGTTGGGCTGACAACGCTCTTGGCCATGGCCGCGCCCAGCCTTTCGCCGGGTCCCGTCGCCGGCTCAGGCGGTTACCTCGGCGCCGTGGGGCGCACGGTGCTGCAAACCCACCTGGCCACGGCCGGCGCGTATCTGGTCGTTTTGAGCGTGCTCGTCTGCGGCCTGCTCTTGTGTAGCGATTATCTGGTGTTTCGCGCTTCGGCGGTTGTGCTGGGCGTTCCGGCGCGCGCGGCGGGGCGCGGATTGTCGAGCGTGCGCGGCGCGATGGCCAAGCCCGAGAAGCCGGCTGCTCCGCGCACCGATCTCGGTGATGCCGAGACGCGCGACATGGCGGTAAAGATCCGCGGCAAGGCAATCGACAAGGTGGCCGCGGCCGAAGCCATCAAGGATGAAGAAATTGTCGAGACGGATGATGCGGCGACAGCCGAAACCGACAGCGGCGAAGAAGAAAGCGATGGCCAAGAGGATGAGGCGCCCGCTAGCGGACTGCGCATCAAGCCGCCAGCGAAGCGCGGCGAGCGTCAGGAAGTGATGGCTGCCCTCGACGCGGCGTCGCGCACTGAGGATACGCGCCCCTACGAACTGCCGTCGATCGACATGCTGGTCGAAGGCGAGCCGATCCATTTCGAGGAGCATGAAAAAGACGTCCGCCGCAAGGCCAAGATTCTGGAGAAGACGTTCCTCGACTTCGGCTTCAACGTGAAAGTCGTCGAGATCGAGACCGGGCCCGTGATCGCACAATTCGAAGTTGAACTCGAAGCCGGCCTCCGGCTAAGCAAGATCACGGGCCTGGCCGACGATCTGGCCATCGCCCTGCGCGTTCCCAGCGTGCGCATCGTGGCCCCCATCCCCGGCAAGAACACGGTGGGCATCGAGGTGCCCAACGCTGAACGGCAGACGGTTCGTCTGCGCGAAGTGATCGAAGAGGCCAACGACAAAGCCAGCAAGATGCGCATCCCGATTTACTTGGGCAAGGACGTCGCCGGCAATCCGATGGTCGTCGACCTGACGACGCTGCCGCACTTGCTCATCGCCGGCCGTACGGGAACGGGCAAAAGCGTGTGCTTGAACACGTTGATCGTGTCGATGCTCATGACCCGTCGGCCCGACGAAGTGCGCATGCTGCTGATCGACCCCAAGATGGTCGAAATGAGCAGCTACAAAACGCTACCCCACCTGATGCATCCGGTCGTGACCGACATGCGCAAGGCCGAGGCGATCCTGGCCTGGGCCGTCGACAAGATGGAAGAGCGTTATGCGCTGCTGGCCCGCGCCGGCGTTCGGCATATCTCGGGTTACAACCAACTCGGCGAAGAAGAGTTGATGGAGCGTTTGCAGCCCGAGAACGATGAAGAGCGTAAGAACATCCCCACGCATCTGCCCTACATTGTGATCGTGGCGGACGAAATGGCGGACCTGATGATGACCGCCGCCAAGGAAGTCGAAACGCACATTATCCGCCTGGCGCAAAAGAGCCGTGCCGTCGGTATTCACCTGGTGCTGGCCACGCAAAAGCCGACGGTCGACGTCATTACGGGTCTGATCAAATCGAACTTGCCCGCCCGCATCGCGTTCCAGGTCGCCAGCCGCACGGACAGCCGCGTGGTGCTCGACGAGATGGGAGCCGACAAGCTATTGGGCAACGGCGACTTGCTATTCCTGTGGCCAGGCACCAGTACGCTCATTCGCGGCCAGGGCACCTACGTCGGCGACGACGAGATCAACAAGATCGTCGAGTTCGTCGGCACCAACGAGCCTGAATTCGTCAAGGAGCTGGTACAGCTCAAGCCCGCGGCGCCGGCCGAAGCCGAGGCCAGTGCGCCGCGCCACCGCGACGATATGTATGATGCGGCCGTCGACGTCGTGATTCGCGAGGGACGCGGCAGCGTCTCGTTGCTGCAACGATCGCTAGGCATCGGATACGGCCGCGCCGCCCGACTGATCGACTTTATGGCCGAAGACGGCGTTGTCGGCACGTACAACGGCTCGCAAGCCCGCGAAGTTCTGATCACGATCGAGCAATGGCACGCCATGAACGGCGACGCCGTGGAAAAGCCTGAACCGCCCAAGGCGCGTCGCAACAAGGTCATGCCGGATCCCTCGCAGGAGGATGAACCAGCGCCGATTCCGTCGGGCCGTGCCCGCCATTCGGTGGTCTTGAACGTCGAACACTCCGACGCCGATGACGAGGAAGTGGACGAAGAAGAAGAGGGCGACGAAGTCACCGACGACTACGAGGACGAAGAATCCGCCGAGGATCAACTCGACGACGAGGCGGCCGAGGGCGAAGAAGCCGAGGTGCAGCCCACCAAGTCACGCGCCGCGGGCCGCGTCGCCAAGCCGCTCGCCCCGCAGGCCGCGTTCGACGAAGAGAACACCGGAGACGACTTCGAAGAGACCGACGAGGCCGAATCGGAAGAAGATGGCCACGATTCAATGGATAGCGACGACGACGCGGATAGCCCACCCGTACGCCGCTTCAAGGCCGAAAGCGCTTAGCGGCCATTGAAGAACCTGCTTCGAATGCAACGGCTGGCTCGTTCAGAGATGCGACTCTTTGGGTGCCACTGCCAATCATGCAGCGGCACCCAACGTCGCTATTCTTAACGCTCCGCAAGTCGATCACACGGCCCCAGGGCAATTGGGGCACGAGTCGCTTACGGATTCGGCGGGTTCTGACCCGTCAGGTTAAACTCTTCCTCTTCCTGAATGATGATGCGTGGTGTCACCATCATCATCAAGCTTTCGGTCTGACGACCGATGGCCGAGTTCTGGAACAGACGGTTGATGTACGGCAGCTTGTTGAGGATCGGGACGCCGAATTCGTTGCGACCTTCGCTCAACCGCTTCACACCACCCAGTAGCACGGTACCACCGTCAGGCACGCTGACCGTGGTACTGACGCTGACGAACGAGAACGTCGGCAACTGCACCGTTGTGCCTTCGCTGGTCGTCACGGTCGACGTCGTACGGCCGGTGGTGGAGTCTGTTGGGCCTAGCGACGAACTGTTGGACGTCGAACTGCTAGATCCTTGGAAGGTAAACGTGTTCACGGCGCCGATGCTGCTGAAGAACGGCACCAGCGTCAATCGCACGAAGCGTCGATCCTCGGACACCACGGCCTGCACCGTCAGCATCGTCCCTTCCGAGAGTACGACAATCACCGGTTGCTGGGCCGCCGCGAAATCACCCACGACCGGGATCACGCTGATCACGAACGGGCTTTGCGAAACGTCCGAGACCGAGGCGAGCTGTCCATTGAAAAGCGTCACCTTGGGTGCCTGCAGCACGTTGCTGCGGCGATCGCCCTGCGAGGCTTCGATGAAGAAGTAGGCCTCGATGTCGCTGAGGATGGCAAAGCCTAACGTGGCACCTGAACCGGCCGAGAAGCTGCCGAACTGCGGTACCGCGGCTGCGAAGCTTCCTTGCGTCAAGTCGACGTTCAAGTCGTCTGTGTATTGGCCAATGCCCGCGGCAGACGTACCGACCGTGGCCGACGTCTTCTGGTAGAGCTGCGGGTCGTAGCTCGACAGAGCCGAGCCCTGGTTGAGCGTTCCCACGTTCTGTCCACCAACCAGTGACGCCGGAGCATAGTCCTGCAGCGAGACCTGGAAGTCGACGCCGATACGTTCGAAGAAGCTGTCGTTGAGCGTAATGAACCGCACCTCGATCGTGACCTGCAAATCTTGCAGGCGGCGAAGCTGCGCTAACAGGTCGGCGATTTCCTCGTGTACGTCCTGCTTCTGGCTGATCACCAGGCTCAAGTTGTTCGGGAACCGCGTGACCGAGCCCGGCCCGCCGTTGGCATCCCAACTTTCAGGTTGGATCGTCTGCACGACCAGATCGATCAAGCTGTCGAAGTCGGGTTGTGCGCCACCGCTGAGTCCGCCGGGACCGGCGCCCATCGATTGACCGATGCCGGCCATCGGGCCGCTCGTTCCGCCCATCTGGGCGAGGATCCGCGGATCCAGCACGGCATTGGTGTTGCTGCCGCTGGCGCTGGCTACGGTCAACGGGGCATCGCCCGAGTAGACGCCGCCGACCATCCCTGATCGGGCGTTGGCCTGGGCGCTGTTCACGGCGCCGGTCAGGCCCATGTTGTTATCGGGGATGAAATTCGGAATCGGCATGACCAGGTCGCCGACGTTGTAGGTCACGGTATACACCTCGCCGTCGCGAAGCTGCTCGCTGGTGATGTTGAGCACTTCGTTCTTCACGACGTAGCTCAGGTGCAACGGCTCGAGGATCAGGTTCAAGGCGCTCCGCAACGAGATCGGTTCCGACAGGTCGATATTCACCGGCATGTCGGTCGTGACTCCTTCAGCCGCCAGTCCGCGCGGATCCAAATGGATATTCACGCCGGCCAACGTCTTCAGATGGTCCATGACCTCGCTCAGTGGCGCATCCTGGAACTTCAGCGATACGGGCGTGCGCAGGCTCTTTTCGATCTCGATTTCCTTCTCTGAGCGGCGTGCGCGCCCCTCGATCTTCTTGCGGAACGGCGACTTCGACAATTTCTCCCAATCGCGTACATCGGCGAACTGAATCGGCTTGCGATCGTCAAAGCCGATCGAGGCCTCATCGACGGATTGCAGTTGCTGCACGAAGCCGTTTTCCTTGTCGCTTTCGATCTGGCGGACTTTCGCCAGTCGGCGGACGAATTTGGCCTGCCACTGCAATTGCTGCACGACCGGCTCGTCCGGAGCCATTTCTTGCACGCGTTTGGCCACGACTTCCGCCTCGGCAAAGCGCTGCTCGTCCATCAAGCTGTTGAATTTCTCGATTTCCTGGGCCAGCTTGTCCTGCATTTCGAGCTTGGCCTGTTGCTCGCGATCCATCTCTCCCTTGACGGCCGCGTTGCGCTCGTCGAGTTCGATGCGGGGGCGGTTGAGCTCGATGTACTGCTCGACGTCGCCGATGCTGCGATCGGCGCTGCGCAGCAACCGTTCGCGTGTGTCTTGATCCAGGCCTGCCTTATCGACCATGACCCGCGCCTGGCGAAGAATTTCGAGCGATCGCTTGGGATCGCTTTCTTGCAAACGTTTCGCCTCGCTCTTCTTCGCCACCAGGTCCGCGATAACTTTCTTGGCCAGGACCTGCTGATCGACCGAGGTCTTGTTTAGCATCGAGCCCGCCTCGCCGGCGGCCGGCGGCAAGCGCTCGGGCGTGGCTTCGGGAATGGCTTGCGGCTCGAGCGAGGCATTGTCCGTCGATCCGGCCGGCGGCATCTCGGCGCTAGCGCGGCGCGTGGGATTCGTAGCACGGCTGGCCGGCGTGCGCACCAATTTCTCGGGCCGGGTATTGCGCAATTCATTGCCTACCGTGTTCGAAGCAGGCACCGTGCGCGTGGCGTCACGATCGGGCTCGAAATAGGCGCGCTGTCCGGCCGGCGCGGGTTGCGCGCCCGTTGCCGGTTGTGCAGCGACATCTTGCGGAACGGCCTCGGCCGATTCGGTCATCGCCGGCTCGGCCGGCGCGGCACCCGTGACTTGTCCGACGGCTTGCGCTTCGAAGGCAGCCGGCGCCACGGCATTGTCGCGGAAGCGACCAGTGCGGCGACGGGCCACGGCAATACGATTCAGCACGTCTTGCGGTTTGGCGTCGAACGGCCCGTAGTTGACCGGCAGGTGCGAAGCGTCGCTGGCCAGTCGCTCGGCGTCGTCGAATTCTTTCCACAGCAGCAGCGATTCCGCCTGTGACATCAGCAACTCGACCTGCCGGCGACGGAAGGCCTCGCTGTCCTTGGGAATGCGCAGTTGGGCGAATTCCATCTGCTTCTGGATGGCCGCCTCGATCTTTTCCGGATTGTCTTCGTGCAGATCGTAACGCATGGACATCGCCTTTGCCTTGGCCGCCATGGCCGCGGCACGAGCCGTATCACCAACGGCCAGGGCCTTGCGCGCGGAAACCAGCAGACTGTCACTAGCGGCGCGGGCTTGATCGCCCACGGCCGTTACTGCCTCGGCGCCAACTTCAGGAGCCATCTCGGCGGCGACTTCGGCCGCCATCGCGGCGTCGATCATGGCGCCCGCCGCTTGCTGTAGCGGTTGCGCGGCGAGCTCCTCGCCCGGAGCGGCTCCCGCGGTCGAGGTCGGCAGTCGCACCATGGTCGGTTCGGAGGCTGTAACGGCCGCGGCGCGGTCGACAGCCTCGAAGGGATTCGCGCCGCGCGCCTCGGCGCCGGCCATGCGACGGTCGTTGACAGGCGGGAAGGATTGTTCGTTACGCAGGGACTGACCGTCGGCGACGCGCTCGGCGGTCGGGGCACGCTGTCCCTTCAGCGGACGTTCGCCCGGAGCCTTGATCGTGCCCGGCGCGGCGACCTGGCCGGCGGGCGGAATGTCCGATTTCGCATCGCGCCCCTTGCCCGCGATCGCTTGTTTCGTGGGAGCCTTCGAAGCGGGGCGTTGCCGCTCCAAGTCGCGCCGCGCCTTTTCCGGCGTGTCGCCGAAATAAATCTTTCCGAATTGCACGTGCTGTGCTTCGGCCTGCGCGATCAAGGAATCGGCAGTGTCCCAATCGGCTTCGGTCATCGCTTTGCGGGCGCGCCCCAACAGCGACAACACTTCGCGCTTCGAATCACCCGAGCGAGGCATGGTTTGCCCGCTCGCGGCCATCGCGCTAAAGGTTGCGACCGCGATGGTCGAAGTATTGGCCAGGCAACGCGTGCCGCACGGCGCGATCACCGTCAAAGAGCCGACGAAAATGGCGAACGAGTTTTTCAACACGCCCTCCTTCAAAAGTCTCAGGCCACGGACAGTCGGATTCGGCGCGCTGTGAGATTGCGCCAGAGGCGCTTGGGTGTCGATCATGCTTCGGTCACACGTCTTGATCATGGTGGATGCCAACAATCTTTTGCGCCGGCACATCGGCGTTAACGTGCCGTCGTATTTGTTCTGACCCTCAAGCGGTTCTCACCGGCCGAGCGGTAGGAACCGTTACGAACGCCTGCAAACGAGTCTGCCGGCGACAGCCTGTGAGCCATCGCGATATGACTAAAACTTGAGAGGAAACTTGGAATTCCGCAGAAGAGAGGCGGTTAAGTACTCGCCGAGGGAATTCCGGTCAATATCACTTGCCGAAAACAGGCCGAATCGTACGGACTGCTACCAGGCGCGAAATACGCCTGGCACAGTGAAAATCCCGGGGTGCAGAGCGGCGAGAGATCCCGAGAGACTTAGCGGCGCACGAAGCTGTGCGCCATTGCGCGCAGCAAGCGTTTGAAGGCGTGGCCGCTATTGCCAGCGTCTTGGTGTTGCCGAAGTACGATGCTGGCGGGGGAAAGGCTTTTAGAGGGCTAGCAGTTAGCGTTGATCCAAACGGCGACTACTTGCCCCCTTTGGCTCCGCCGGTTGCCTTCGCAGCGGCTCCCCCCAAGCCTCTTAGTCCGCCCCCTTCGGGCTTGCCCTTTTTGCCCTTGTCGTCCTCTTCGTCCTTTTCCGGGGGCGGTTTCATTGCCTCTTGCAACTGCTTGAGCCGCTGCTTCGTAGGTTCGTAAGTTTCGGCATCGGCCAGTTCGCTGCGAACGGTCAGCTTGCCATTAGGCTCGAGCACCAGAACCTGGCTGGGGGCCCGCGCTCGCGGCCCGCCTGGAATGGCCAGGCTATCGCCGCCGGTCATGTCGACGACCAACATGTCGGTGTTGAAGGGAATCAACCGCGGTTCCGGCGAGCCGTTGCCGCGATCGATGGGAACTTCTTCGGCCGCGAAGTTCGCCACTTGCCCACGGACGAGCTCGACGAGTCGTGAAGCGTCGACCGCCTCTTTCTGATCCCACATGCGCAGCACGACTTCCAACTTGCCGTCATTGACGTTGCGCGACGGCTTGATGCCGCCGGCCAGCATACTGAAACCACGCGGGATATTTACTTCCGCGGAAGGTTCGCTCCACGGAGCCTGACGCGTCAGCCCTTTGGCAAACGCAGCGTTGGCCAGGTACTGGGCGCCGACGCCGTAATTCGGATTATCCAAGACCAACCGCACGCGGTAGCGATAGGTCTTGCCCGGCACCACGGAAAAATCGAAGACACGAAACAGCTTATTGTCGACCAGCACGCTGGGCGTGCTGTTAGCGACTACGGCGCGATTTGCGCCGGGATTGCCTCCACGCAGTCCGCCCCCACGACCACGAAGCCCATCACCGCCGCCGGCCGGCGCGGCTTGCGGGGCCGCATTGCCGCCCCCTTGGGGTTGTGGACCGACGGGAATCTTTGGATGGCCGACCGAGCGATCATGTTCCTTGCCGCTGATCTTGGGAATCGGTTTCGTTAAGGTCCGATCCTCGAACACCGGATCGACCGGGTCGACGGCGATTTCGCCGATCGTCGCCTCTTCGGCCTCGGCCTGCTTGCGGTCGAGCAGCACCCACTTCAACTCGGCGTCGGCCGAGTTGCCTGGCGGAACTTCGGCCCGCTCGATTTCAAAGGAATGGTAATTCGGATAGTCGAGATCCGCCTGAGCAAAGCGGACGTCGCGGAACGCGGTGCGGTACTCCTTCACCTGGCTGGCGTAGGGAATCAGGCCCGTAATCACGGCCCATTGTTTTCCCTTCACGGAACTGCCCGCGGCCGGTCGTGCCGCACCTGGATCCGGCGCAGCGCCTCCCGCCGCGTTAAGGGCGCCGCGCAGGCCGCCGCTGGGATTCGCCCGCGGCGCGGCGGCCTGAGGTGCCGCGCCGGGTTTTTCTCCGTCCGCCGCCGGGGCGCGGACCAAAATCGCGCCATAGCCAGGCGCGATGTGCAAATCCTGCAGGGCGAGAAACTTCGGCTCCGGGCGACGCTTCTTCATGTCGAACGCCGGGCGATTCCACCCGGTATCCGTTCTCCACACAACGTCCTGAACATCACGCGGTTCGGGCAGCTCCTTGACCGGCGGAACATCAGCCGCGGGATCGAACGTCGACGCAGTCACCTTCGAGTCCACACGCGAGGCGGCGTCCATGAAGTCCTTCGGCACCTTGTCATAGGGCGAATGCTTCAGCGCCCCGATGCAGAAAAACAGAAAGCCGAGAATGAAGAGACCGAATACCCCTTTCTCAACATGCACCGTGAGAAACTCGAGGAGTTGGGCCTTGTCGAACTTTTTGATTTTCATTTTCATACGATTCTCCGCCGCTGTATTTCCGTCATCAGACTCAGCCGGAAGGGTGCCTGCGAATGATGGTTAGTTACCGCGCATTCCACCGCCGCCGCTGCTGCCGCCGGAGCGCGGCGCTTTGACAACGGCCGCGGGAACGCCGGCCGGGCGTTTGCCGGGATCAGCCGCCGAACCGGTCCCCAGTTTCTCGGCGTCAGGCGGATTGAAGATCTGCAGCAAGCCACAGATCTCGACCGTGACGTCCGCGGGCGTGGCCTCGACGTCGTTATTCGCGTTCGCGGCATTACCCCCCTGGGGGCGCGCCGCGGGGGCATTGTTCTGGTTGACACGCAATCCGCCCTGTCCTGCGCCGCCGGCCGGAGCATTCGGTTTGTTGCCCGCCGACATCAGTGGTTCGTCCATCGTCAGGCGGACGACCTCGATCGGCACTTCGGCATTGGCGCAGTTCACCAGCAGGTCGGGAATCTTGCGCTGGTCGATAACGACCTTCAAACGGACGAACATCAGCTTGAACTCGGCATAGGGGGGCGCGTCCGCGGCGCCGAGCGGCAGCCCAGTATCGGCCAGATAGCGCCCCGCCAAGAGTTCGTCATCCATTACCTTTTCGCGCTCGGCGGCCGTGGCACCCTCGGGAAGCGCTTCTCCGCCACCGCCGCCTGCGCCCCCACCGCCCAATCCGCCGCCGCCACCGCCGGTTTCGGCAGTCTTGTCGGCATAAACTTTAGGACTTTCGCGCACCGCATCATTGATGGCCCACTGCGCGATATCGAGCGAATCGATCCGTTTGATCGGCACGGCAATGACGTCCGCCGCACCCTCGTTTGTCTTACGAATGACCCGGGCCAGGTTCTGCAAAACCCAAATGTCTTCTTGTGCCAGGCGAAGGTTCAGCGTCGAAGGAGTCCCCGGCTCATTCATGAGCGTGTAGCGCTGCACGAGAGATTTGTGATGCGCGGCATTCCAAACGACGAGGCCTTCCATGGTCTCTTCGACTTCCTCCGGTGCCTCTTCACGCTTGTCCGCAGCCGGTTTCGCCTTGTTCGGGTCGTTTATGGCGTCCTCGGGCACGATCTTGGGATGGCGATAGTCCGCCATGGCGAAGACTTTGTCGTGCAGGTCCTTGAGGAAGACCTCGCTACTGCGGCAGCGCCCGCGGTATAGGTCGGGAATCGGCTCTTCCGGTTTCAGCGGCGCAATGTCCGCGGCTACCAACTCGGGCCAACTGAAGGTTTTTTGCTGCGCGTCGTACGCCTTTTGCCATTCGGCCAGAACTTGCTTTTTCAGATCTTCGTTCTTGCTGTTAACGCCATCGGTAAATTGTTGATTCGCCGGATGGGCTGATTTGTCGACATCCTGCAGATCGTTGAAGCTTTTCGTGACGAGGTCCTGATTGGTTTTCGTCGCGCTGGCCAACGTGTTCGCGCCGCTCCACCAGCAGAGAAAACCAACCAGCGCAGTCAATACCGACAGCACCCAGAAGTGATGCTTCTTCAACTGACGCAGGAAAACTTTCACTTGATCCATCGCGTGGCACTCGCAGGTCAGGGATTAGGAGCGGCGGCCGCCGGCGCCGCGGGATTGTCCTCGGCGGGCGCAGCGCCTGCGGGGGGCGGACTATCGCCAGCCGGTGCGGCAGGCGCTTCTCCGGCGGGGGGCATCGGCTGTTCGCCGCCGGGAGCCGCTTCCGCGGGCGCACCCTCGGCCGGAGCAGCAGGCGTTGCGGGGGCGACAGCCGCGGGCGGAGCCGCAGCCGCTGGTGCGGCCTCTTCGGTACCCTCAGCGGGAGCGCCTTCCGCGCCCGGTGGCGGTTCTTCTTTCGGCGGCTCGTCGAGCCAGCAAAGTTCCACAACGAAATCAAAGCGCGGCGCGGGAATCAGCTTGGGTTGACCTGGGACACCATCGGCGTCGCCGCCGGCATCCCCTGCTTCCAGTTTGTTTTCCCAGGAACATTCGTACGTACGGGCACCGTTGGCGGGAACCACGACCGGGAAGGCCAGCCCGAGTTCTTTCAGATCGATCTCGATCGGGCCCCCCTCTTTTCGATCCTGTTCGGGAATCGAAATCTTTGCCGCCTTGAGATTCTTGATCAGCGTCTGCCGTACGTAGCTCTCCTTGCTCGTCTCGAGATGGACCTTGTCATTGTGATAGTGATACCCACGCAGCGAAATGACCCAACCTGAGCCGGTGGGGCCGGTGCCAGGGTCCGGCGCCGCCGCTTCGGCCGGGGGCGGTTCGGCAGCAGGAGGAGCGGGCTCGCCCCCTTCACCAGCCGGCGCGGCCTCGGCTGCCGGCGCTGCCGGAGGCGCGGGCGGGGGCGTTGTCAGCTCAGGCTTATCGAATTCCTGGATCGCTGTGTACCACGGCGCCACGTCATCCAGATGCTGCGCCTGAATCGACAAGATATTCAATGACTTCCGCTTCGTGACGTCGGCCGGGAGTTCTCCTTCGTCCACGGGTAAGGCGAGATTCAGCGCCTTCCAGACCTCGAGCCAGCGCTCGCGCCGCTCAGCCGACGGGACTAGGCTCTGCCCCACGTCGCTGGTCTTCTTGTAATCCTCTTTGGACTTGGTGTAGCTCGATTCGAAGCCGCGGGCACGCGTCACCACTTCGCCAGCCCGGGCCACAGCGGGGGCAAAATAATTTGGCTGCAGCACCGCGTTCCAAGCGCGCCAATAGCCGAAGTAGCTGACCGTGCAGCCCAACAACAGCGCGGCCGCGGCGCCGACGGCCCACGGCTTCTTGGCGCGGATCATGCGATCTTTCATGATCTCGCGCGGCAAGAGGTTCGTGCGGATGGCCGATTCTTTCAAGCCCTGCAGCACCAGGCCGTAGCAGACGCCGAAGCTGGCCACGTTTTCCTTGAAGGCCGGCGCGTCGACGACCGCGGGACCGGTCAGCCCACGGAAGCTCTCCAAGCGGCTGAAATCATTTCCCAGGTTTTGTGCCAGATAGCGCTGCAGACCGGGAAGCTTCATCGCGTTCCCTAGCCCCACCACGCGACCGATCTTGGCGCGACGATCAAGAGTCGAGAAAAAATTAATCGAGCGCTGCACTTCGGTCAGCAAATCGTTGAACACCGGACGCATGGCCTGGAACAGCGCCTTGGGATCCTCGGCCTTGGCGGCGTTACGTTTCAGATGTTCTGCCGTGGCGAAGGTGAGCTTCAACTCCTTAGTCAGCGCCTTGGTGAAGTGATTGCCGCCGATCGGCACGCTGCGCTGCCAGACGCGAAAGCCGTTGGTGACAACCAGGTCCGTGGAGTCGGTGCCGAGCGAGAGCAACACGGTCGACGGCGGAGGAGCGTCGGGATCGTATTCGCTGGGGGCCGGCAGATCCTGCATTTGATCGAAGACGATGAAGTTGTAGAGCGCCAACGGCGTAAGTTGTACGAAATCGACTTCGATGCCGGCATCGATGAACGGTTTCAGCGCGCGATAAACCTGATCACGCTTCATGGCAAACAGGCCGACCTCGGTCTCGAGCGCAAAGCCTTCTTCTTCGCTGCCGCCGACCATCTTCTGGTAATCCCAGACGACGTCTTCCAGCGCGAATGGGATCTGCTGCCGCGCTTCGTACTTGACGATGTCGGGAATCTTTTTCGATTCAACCGGCGGCAGCTTGATGAACCGCGCCAGGCCGCTTTGACCGGGGACCGAAACCGCCACCCGATCGCCGCGCACGCTATTGCGCGACAGGAATTGGGCGATCGCTTCTTGAACCAGCGCTACGGGATCCGACTCAGGCTGGCTGAGGATCTTGGGATATTCGATATAGTCGAATGCCTCGGCCACGACTTGCGACGCGTCGGACCCTGGGCGGCAGCGCAGCGCCTTTAGCGCGCACTGGCCGATATCGATACCCCAAACGGCATCACTTCTGGCCATGCCAATCTTCCTCGCTCTGGACCGCCGGGCCGAATCAGGCCCTTCTGCTGGGCAACCCGGGCCTGAAAAAGGCCATGATGGGAACGCGGGGGTCGCCTGCCCTATTCCAAGCCTAATTATCGAGTTACATAAACTAGTGTCAACCAGATTTGGGGACGTCGCAAGAGCCTGGATCGTGAAAATTACCACGAACTGGCCGTACCCTTCCGTCATTACTCCGAGGGTTCGGATGGAGCGCCGGTTCTGCGGCCAACGACCAGCCGGCGCCGGCTCGACTTCCCCTGGCGAGCGGGCTATCGTGGACTTCCCAGCCGCCGCACCCCTGACCGCTCTCGGGCCGTTCGCCCGAACTCATTGCCCCTATGAAATTTGAAGAAGCCTGCGTCCTCCTGCCTTGTCATAGCCTGGAGGATTTTCCCACGCATTATGAGGGGGCATCGGCCGAGGGTCTGCTGGCCGCCTGGTCCGCGCTCTGGCACCCGGCGCTACTGGCCACGACCGGTCGGCTGCCGACCTGGTACCGTGCCGATGGTCCGCCCGACGCGCTCGCGGGGCGGCTGATCGTGATCCCCTCGACCAGCGAATCGCAGCTATTGGCCGGATGGGTATCGCGCGCCACGGGTGAAGGGGCGCACGTCGTACGGAAGCTGACGCGCCGAGGCGATATCGTTTCGGCAGCGCTCGCGGGGCTCGACGAGCAACCCACGCTCGACCCGAAATTGACGGCCGACTTTCTGGCGCTCGGCTACGGTTACCTGGCCGTGGAATTGCTCACCCGGCAGATGCGCTACATGAGCAATATCGACGAGGTCCACCTGCAGAACGAGGCGTTGGCCGCGGCGCGAGCCTGCGTGGCCGGCGATGCCGAGACGACACGGCGTCATTTGCAAAATAGCTTCGAGGTGCTGGTCGAAGCGCGTGAGCGCTTCTATCCGGTCGACGCCTTCCTGATCGACCTGACGCTAGTCGCGCCGACCACGGTTGGCGAATCTTTGCGCACGCAGCTCGGCGGTGATGTTCCGCAGAACTTGTTGATCTC
Organism: Pirellulales bacterium; assembly: GCA_036499395.1. NCBI lineage: Bacteria > Pseudomonadati > Planctomycetota > Planctomycetia > Pirellulales > Pirellulales bacterium. Next base: position 75,646 of record DASYDW010000124.1, on the reverse strand, counting down.
GGGGGACACCCTGGCGCATTTGGCCGAAGCCGCGCCAGAAACCTTGGTCGCGTTGCGCGTGGCGCTAGACCATCAAACGGTGTCATTGGTCGGCGGAGAGCAGAGCGAGCGCGAGCTGCCGCTGTTGCCGCTTGAAGAAACCTTGACCGAGTTTCAGGCCGGAGTTCGCACCTACCAGGATCTGCTCGGCCAGGCGCCGCGCGTTTATGGCCGGCGGCGATTCGGCCTGTCACCCGTGTTGCCGCAATTATTGTCGCGCTTCGGCTTCATTGGCGCGGTCCATGCGACGCTCGACGACGGGCGGTTCGCGACGGCTTCGCAAGCCAAGGTTCGCTGGGAGGGGCTCGACTATTCGGCGATCGACGCCCTGGTGCGATTGCCGCTGGATGCGAATCGGCCCGATACGTTTCTAGGTCTGCCACGCACCTTGGGCGAGTCAATGGATCGTGACCATGTCGCGACGATCGTGTTCGCGCATTGGCCATCGCAGGCCGACACGTTTTACGGTGACCTGCGACGAATGGCGGCGTACGGACCGGTCCTGGGGAAGTTCGTCACGCTCGAAGAATACTTCACCAATACCGCCAGCCCCGGCGAGCTAATCAAGTTCAAAGCCGACGGATACCACGCGCCTTATCTGCGACAGGCCGCGGCGCAGAACGAGTCGCAACCGATCTCGGGATTCGTGGACCAGCACGCCCGACAGGCGATACGTTATATGGTCCAGGCGATTGATGCGATGACGGTAAGCATCGGTGGCGCGATCCCAGGACGGCATGACGAGTCGGGAAGTGAGCCCGACAACGAGCTAACGAGTGAAGTGAACGAATCCGCAGCGCGACTATCGTCGGTGCTGGCCCCGCCCGGCGCCTCGGCGACTGGCCTGCTGGCTGTAAATCCGCATAGTTTCGCGCGCCGGCAGTTGATCGACGTTTCGTCGCTCAGTGGTTTGCCGGACGTCGAAGGCGCGGTTGTAGCGGCGCAAGAGTCGAGTGGTCGTCGCGTCGTTGTGGCCGATATTCCAAGCATGGGATTTTGCTGGCTGTCGGCAGGAACGCCTGCGCCGGCGGCAAAGAAGAAAAGCCCCCCGCCGATTGCTGCCGGCACGACCCTGGCCAACGAGTTCCTGCGCGTTGAGATCAATCCCGCAACGGGCGCCATTCAAGCGATCTACGACTTGGCGCAGCGCGGGAATCGATTGGCCGTGCAACTGGCGCGGCGGACTCCTCCACCGCCGCCCCGGCCTGGCGACGTGTGGCGCGATACCGACGAAGGAGCCGAATATTCCGTGATGGTGGCCGACGCCGTCGAAGTTACTGAAACCGGCACGGCCGTGGGCGAGATCACCAGCCGTGGGCGGCTGGTCGATGCGACCGGCCGCGAGCTCGCGCGCTTTACGCAGCGCTATCGATTGGCTTTCGGCGCCCGCGTTGTGCAGATCGAAACCGAGCTCGAGATTGCACAGCCGGCGGCAGGCGATCCTTGGGAATCTTTTTTCGCAGCACGGTTCGCCTGGCCGGATGAGGATGTGGAGATTCTTCGCGACGTGGGACTGGCACGACAAAAGAGCGAGGCGCGCCGGCTCGAAGCGCCGCTTTACATTGAGCTTCGCGGTAGCCGTGCCACGACCACGATCCTGTCCTCCGGGCTACCTTATCATCGTCGCGTCGGGGGGCGAATGCTCGATAGCCTACTGGTGACAGCCGCCGAAACACGCCGCGTGTTTCGGTATGCCGTTGGTTTCGACCTCGCTCATCCCATGCAGCAGGCGATCGAGCAGTTGGCCCCGATCGTCGTCGTTCCTCAAGCGGCGCGACCGGCCGGTCCACACACGTCGAACTGGTTGTTTCATGTCGATGCGAAGAACGTCGCGGTGACGCATTGGCAGGCGCGGCGGGACGAAGGGCAAGGACCGCTCGTGCGGGCGCGGTTGGCCGAAACCGAAGGGCTGGCCGGTCGCGTCCGGCTGCGTGCAGTACATGATGTAATGCAGGCGAGACACCTCGATTTTCGCGGACAAACGCTGGCCGAGTTGCCCGTCGCCGGAGATTGTGTCACGATCGACGTGGCACCGTTTGAACTAGTCGAAATTGAAGTACGTCTGCGCGGATAATCGACTCTCGCGATCCCTCTCATTTGAATCATGATCGTTACCATCGACGGACCGGCGGGTGCGGGCAAGAGCAGCGTGGCGCGAGCGCTCGCGCAGCGTCTGGGGTTCGCATTTCTCGACACCGGTGCTATGTATCGGACCGTGGCGCTCGCTGCCCTGCGACAAGAACTCTCCTGGGACGATCCGCAGGCCCTCGCTGCATTGGCGCGGGCGTCGAACATCGAAGTTCGGGAGGACGGGACGTTTCTCGAAGGGCAGGACGTCAGTCAAGAAATTCGCAGCCACGCCGTGACCTCGGCCACACATTACGCGGCCAATAACCCAGCGGTCCGTGTCCACCTGGTGGAATTACAACGGCAAGTCGCCGGACGCTTGGATATCGTCACCGAGGGGCGCGACCAGGGAACCATCGTCTTTCCGCAGGCCGAGTGCAAAATATTCCTGGATGCCTCGCCCGAGGAACGAGCTCGCCGGCGGCAGGCCGATTTAGCGGCCCGTGGCGAGAAGCTAAGCTTGGAAGAGGTGCTCGCCGATCAAAATCGTCGCGACGAAAGTGACGCGTCGCGCGAGGTGGGGCCACTGGTCGCAGCCGTGGACGCCGTGCATTTCAGCACCGACGGACTGGCAGCCGAAGAGGTCGTCGATCGCTTGGAAGTGCTCGTGCGGGCTCGGATGCCGCAACCGACAAACTGAAATCACCGCGCGGACGATAGGCATGACTGTCACCGGTAAACAACGCGTCATCGGTAGTTGAGACGGTTCGCATGGCCGATCGATCACTCGCGAAGGAACTTTGGTACCGGTATCTGCAATTCACGACTCGAATGGCTTTTATTGGACTGTGCAGTGTTCGTTGCACGGGACGCGAGAACGAACCGGCGACCGGCGGCGCGTTGGTGCTCTCGAATCATCAAAGCTTGTTCGATCCGGTATTAGTCGGCATGACGTTCAATCGTCGCATGAACTACATGGCGCGTGAGACGCTGTTCGCGTTTCCGCCGTTTCGCTGGTTGATCCAATCGGTCGATGCCATTCCGATCGACCGCGAGGGGTTAGGGCTCGCCGGGTTGAAGGAAACTCTGCGACGCGCGAAGCGCGGCGAAATGGTGCTGATCTTTCCCGAAGGCACTCGATCGAGCGATGGAGAGGTGACCACGCTCAAGCCCGGCTTCTCCGCATTGGCTAAACGCGCGAAGGTACCGCTCATTCCGGTCGGCATCGACGGAGCGTATCAAGCCTGGCCGCGCGATCACTTGTTCCCGGGCTTGTCGACGATCCACGTCCACGTCGGCGAACCGATTTCCGCCGAGGAAGCCGCGAACACGGGCGAGCGCGAACTCGTGGTCGAGGCCGAGCGCCGCATCCGCCAGTGTCACGAAATCGCCAAGCAAGCCCGATTGCGGGCCATGAATGAATCCGCCATCCCCCGCCCAACGCCACGCGTTACATCGCAAACGGAATTAGGCACGCACGTCGCGTAACAGCGCCATTCCGCCCATCATTTGTGGCCGTAGCGGTGCATTTTCTGGGGCCTCGACTGCAACGCCCCTCGATGATTCGCAGCCTCGGCAACAAATAGTTGCATCACATGGCGCGGACATTAACATGACCTGCGACAGAGCAGTGCGAATGTTTGGGGCTCTTCGCGTCATCGGGCGACAAGCTGCTTTGGGGGCAAAATATGAAACGTTCGAAAATTCGCCAATTCTTGGCGTGCGCGCTCGTCTGCGCACCGACACTCGCGATCGGTCTCCTGGTGCCTTCGCACGTGGCGCGGGCGGATTCGTTCACCATCGTGGCCGGATCGGATGCCAATGTCACCGGCAACACGGTGAATATGTATCCTCCCGGCTCGTACGGCCTGGATATGAATTTCTTCGACGCCACTCACGCCATTGTCGATGTGCCGCTCGGTTACATACCGATCAACGCTACGATCAATGGCGTTAAGGCAAATTTCCGAGAGATCGGCTACGCGACGCAACCGCGGCCGGCACCTTGATCGGATCGTACAATTCCATCACCCTTGGGTCGGGATTACATGCGATTGCTTTGAACGCCGCCGGATTGAGCACGGTTCAATCGCTGCTCGGCTCAAACCAGGATCTGGGGCTTCGCTTCGTGGCCGCGAGCGACGACACCAACACGCAATTCGGATCGCTCGAACAGTCGTCGGGGTTCCAGGCACCGATCCTCTCGTTGACTTTCGCGCCGAAGATTTCGGCGGACGTGAATATCGACGGAATCGTCAACGGTCAGGACCTGGCACTCGTTTCTAGCAACTGGCTGGCGAAGGGGCCTGGCTACGCGGCCGACATCAATCGGGACAACATTGTGAATGGCCAGGATCTCGCCCTCGTTTCCTCGAACTGGTTGCGTACTTCCGGTGGTGGTACCGCCGCGGCGAACGCCGTGCCTGAACCGAGCGGCATCGTACTCGTCGCAATCTGCTTCGCCGGCTTACTCGTGGGCCACCTTCGCGTCCGGTGTGTTGGTGGCGGGCCGCTGGCTTGATTTCGTAGCGAAACCTGCATCCTCGGGACGATCACATTTTCCCGCAGTCACCGGGGGAGCAATTCACTTCCGCCGGCGGTAAACCAGCAAGGCCAATCCGCCGAGCGCTGCCAAGACGAGCGTCGACGGCTCGGGAGCTTGGTTGGCCTGGATCCTGATTTGCAGGCCGCTGGCATTGAGGTCTGTGCCGCGGCCGTTGGTGACGATGATGTCGAGCGTGTTGACGCCGTTTACGACGGCCGCCGAATCGACGAGGAAGAACTGCGAAAGCTGATTCGCACCCGAATTCGTGATCCCGATCGGCTGCCCGTTGATCAACATGTAGGCAGAATCATCGACAGCCCAGGAACCAGCAAATGCGAACGTCAGTGGGGCGATATCGTCGACGTTAAAGGTGGTTCGATAATCATAGTCGCCAGTTGGCATCGCGCCACTTTGATCCGCAGCTGGTGCAATCCATTGACTTTGAAAGCCGTTGGCCACCCACGCGTTCGGGAAGGGATAGGGAAAGGTATCCTGGGCAACGAACGCCGATGGGCCAAGGCCCGAGCCAGCCGGCGCAGAAACCAACGACCAGTGCGGATCGACCGCACCCCCGGCAAGGAGCGAAAATCCGTCAGCCGCAATGCCTGTCCCGTAGAGATCGGCATACGGAGTTGCAGCAGCCATTGTGCAGGAGACGGCCATTGGGAAAAACAAGGCAACGACTCTTACTGCCCTGGTCATTTGGATCTAGCTCCAGAAGATGAAGTTCGCGGACTTGCTCAGTCACATAAAGCCTCAGGGAAATCGCACACGTTGATCGATTGCGTACGGCCGATTTGTCCACGGGAGCGCGGACGCAAGCCGGAGGCACGAATCAGGGAAAAATAGGCCGGTCGAAAAAGAGCCGCCCAAAACCGAGGGGAGCAGAACCGGCTTAGAGAAGGTTCAGGAGCGTCACTCCGGCGAAATTATGACCTTACAAGCTTCCGAATGTTACATGTGTCAAAGTCGGTATGCAATAAAAAAGTCACGTTAATAGTAATTAACCTTTTTACCGACGCAGCCTGCATTCGGCGCGGTTACGATTGCTTCTACCGGCGCCCGCGGCTGCAGGCCGACAATCTGCGTAGCTTCGGCGAGCGCGCCGCAACTATCCTCGCGACTCACCCATCAAGGAGATTCTCGATGCATTCGACGTCGAAGGCTTCGATCTGTCTGGCGGCGATCAGCCTGGGCCTGCTGCTCGTGATTTGCAATTCCGGCAAGCCCGAGGAGCCCGGGCAGGCCCAGCCCGATATCAAGAAGCTTGAGCAGCAGCGACTGGCGATTTTGGAAGAGGTATGCGACGTGGCATCGAAGCTCTACCAAAACGGGCGTATCGAATACACGGATGTCCTATCAGCCCGGCGCGAGCTGCTTGCCACGCGACTGGAATACGCGGAAACAAAGCAGGATCGCATCAAAGCCTGCGACGAGGCAATCAAGTATGCCGGCCAGATTCGGGACCTTGCCAAAGCGAGGAGAGAGGGCGCGCGCGGTACCCAGGTCGAAGTACTTCGGGTTCAGGATTTCGAGCTGCAAGCGCAGATCGCCCGCGCGAAGGCCGAGGCCGGTGAGTAATTTCGCGGCGAGGTCGATTCGCAGGTTGCGAAAATGTCAGCAAATGCCGGGAAACAGCACCCTTTCTCGCGTGTTGATAGGAGTATGGACTGTCGTTGCCTACGCTGTGACCGGCACTTCACCCTCTCCGAGGACGAGGCAGTCCATTGCCGCGAGCATTACGAACGCCGCGGCGCGCAGCCCCCGGTCGAAACGGTCGGCATCTGCGACGGCTGCTGGCAATCCGGGGAATCCGCTGTCGAGCCGGCCAACGCGGCTTGATAATAGGTCACACTTTCCCAGCTCTCCCCCTCGTCACACAGCGATTGTGACCCCGGGCAAATAGTGGTATATTTTCCGGCCTGCCTTCAAACCGAGGGTTTTAGGTCATCGCGTGATGATCTCGGTGAGTGGGCTTTCCTTGAACGCCGGCGTACAGGCCACCGTACTCGCACATTCACGTGCGTTCAGACGCCCCGCGGGTCCACAGATAGCGACCCCTGATGCGGTGTCCGGTGATTTCTCAATGCCTGTCGGGCCGGAGATAGTGACACTTCCTACATGGTCAACCGTAATCTGATTCGTAACCTCGATCTCAGCGAGGTGGAGTGGGAGCAGGAACTGGCCCTGGCGATGGAGGGCACCTCGCCCGACGATCTGGCCAGCGGCGGCAGTGACATCACGCTGAATCAAATCGTGATCGGGCGCGTGATCCGGGTCGAAGGGGACCTGGTCCTGCTGGACGTCGGCTACAAGAGCGAAGGAACCATCCCACTGTCCGAGTGGGAAGTCGACGAAGCCCCGCCCGAGCCTGGCCAGACGGTCAAGGTTTTGATCGAGGAGATCGAAGACGGCAACATGGCCCGCGCCGATGGCGGCATGATCCTGTTGTCGAAGCGGAAGGCCGAAAAGATCGAAGCGTGGTTGAAGGTCATGGAGACCGTCCACGAAGGAGATATCGTTACTGGCAAGGTCACCCGCAAGATCAAGGGTGGTTTGCTGGTCGACATCGGCGTCAACGTATTCTTGCCGGCCAGCCAGGTGGACATCCGCCGTCCGCCGGACATCGGCGATTACATCGAGCGCACGATCCAGTGCGTCGTGCTGAAGATCGACGAAGCACGCCGCAACATCGTCGTTAGCCGCCGGGCGCTGATCGAGACCGAACGGGCCGAGAAGAAGGCCAAGCTCCTCGCCGAGCTCGAAGTCGGTCAGATTCGCAAGGGCACGGTCAAGAACATCGCCGAGTTCGGCGCGTTCGTCGACCTGGGAGGCATCGACGGCCTTCTGCACATCACCGACATGAGCTGGGGCCGCATCGGTCACCCGTCGGAATTGGTCTCGATCGACCAGGAGATCGAAGTGCAGATCCTGCACATCGATCGCGAGCGCGAGAAGATCGGCCTGGGCCTGAAGCAGAAGTCGGCCAGCCCCTGGGAGAAAGTCGAAGAGAAGTACCCCGTTGGCAGCCGCGTGAAGGGAACCGTGGTCAACGTGATGAGCTACGGTGCCTTCGTCAAGCTGGAAGAGGGGATCGAAGGGCTGGTCCACATCAGCGAAATGTCGTGGACCAAGCGCATCAGCCATCCCAACGAGTTGGTACACATCGACGACGAGATCGAAGTCGTCGTGCTAGGCATCAACCGCGAGAAGCAGGAAATCTCGCTCGGCATGAAGCAGACCCAGGCCAACCCCTGGGACAAGGTGGCCGAGCGTTACCCGCCAGGCTCGATGGTCACGGGCACGGTACGCAACCTGACCAATTACGGTGCCTTCATCGAGATTGAAGAAGGGATCGACGGCCTGCTGCACGTCAGCGATATGTCGTGGACGCGCAAGATCAGCCATCCCAGCGAAGCGGTCGAGAAGGGGCAGAAGATCGAGTGCAAAGTGCTCTCGGTCGATCAGCAGCGTCGCCGCATCGCCCTGGGGCTCAAGCAAATGAGCGAGGATCCCTGGGCCACGGACATCCCCAACAAGTACCAGCCTGGCCAGATCGTCACCGGGACGGTCACCAAGCTCACCAACTTCGGCGTATTCGTCGGCTTGGAGAACGGGCTCGAGGGGCTGTTGCATATCTCGGAATTGGCCGACCATAAGGTCGAGAATCCCGAAGATATCGTCAAAGTCGGCGAGCCGATCGAAGTCAAGATTTTGCGCGTCGACACTGAAGAGCGCAAAATCGGACTGTCGCGCAAGCGCGTCGAGTGGAGCGAGGAAGAACACGCCAACGCGGAAAACCAAGAGTCCGCTGCCGCGACCGCGGCTTCCTCGAGTTCCTCGGTGGAGTTGAAGGGAGGCATCGGTGGTGACAGTGGACCGCTGATCAAGCCGCGCACCGCCGAGTAAATTTCGCCGATTTGTTCTTACGTCGCTGTGCCGTCAATCTTGTCGGCACAGGCGTCAGAATCGGTTTAAGAATCTGGAACGCTCCGATCACGGACCCGTCACAGGGCCGTAAAGTCGGAGCGTTCCTTTTTTTGCGCGCATGGCTGCCGAAGCACGAACGTTTTTGACGGCGCCATTCGTATATGTGGACCTGCGCCATGCGCAGCAAAGCCCTCACACTGCCCTCTTTCCTCGCGGGGGAAGCGTTGCGCGCCACCATTCTCGGCGGCGCGAGAAAACCCTGCAGGTTGGCCTATTACCGGCCGGTTCGCTTTCATCCCTACGCCCCGAAGCGCATGCACATCCGGCCCACCTTGTCCGCTAGCAGCGCGGCTGGAGAATTCCCACGGGACACGTCGATCTTCTGTGTGTTCCGCTTTTGCGCTTCCCTTACGCAGTGATATATGGCGACCTCCATGCCGAAGACACGCCGACGAACCACAGCCGCCGTACAGTCTCCTCTCGAGACGTATCTGCGTGAAATCAACGAGACCTCACTTCTCTCGGCCATCGAAGAGCGCGAGCTGGCCGTCGCCATCGGCCTGGGCGACACCGCTGCCCGCGATCGCATGGTCCGCGCCAATCTGCGTTTGGTCGTGAACATCGCTCGCGGTTACACGGGCAAGGGGCTCGGCCTGCAGGATCTGATCGAGGAAGGCAACCTGGGACTGCTGCGTGCCGTCGAAGGGTTCGACCCCGCGATGGGCACACGCTTCAGCACGTATGCCAGTTACTGGATCAAGCAATCCATCAAGCGGGCGCTGATCAACACCGCCAAGACGATTCGCATCCCGGCCTACATGGTCGAGCTGTTGTCGAAGTGGCGCCGAGCCACGATTCGCCTTTCGGAAGAGTTGGGCCGTACGCCCACGCCGGAAGAGATCGGCCGCGTCCTCGGCCTGCCGCGCAAGAAGCTGCCGATCATCAAGAAAGCCATCCGCATCTACAGCTCGACGCCACAGACGGATCAATCCGAGGCGGGCTGGTCGCTGTCCGAGATGGTCATGGACGAACGCAGCCGCAACCCCGAAGACGAGATGGTCGAGGGTGACAACCTGATGCACGTCATGCAGCAGTTGGAGACCATGGACCCGCGCGAGGCGACGGTCCTGCGGCTGCGGTTCGGGCTGGACGACAACGAGCCGCGCACGCTGAAGGAAATCGGCGAGGCCCTCGGCCTGACCCGCGAGCGAGTGCGACAGATCGAGACCGAAGCCCTGGGCAAGCTGGCGGCCGGGCTGTCAGTCGGCTAACAGTGATACGCAGCGCGGATTAATGAGTGCTGGCCATCGCGTGGCTTGTGGCTGCTCGGTGCGGTTTCCCCCAAAGTTCAGCACTCATTATTCCGCGCTTGCGCACTTCTTTTGACCTCTGGCACGCTGCGTGCTATCAATGCTTGCAGGCCTGGAGGGAGCCAATTGGACGTGGAGGGAGCCCGTACGTGCTTCCCTAATATTCGAACGGCTCTACGATGCCACGTTACAGCTGGAAGGGCTTTCTCCGCCTCAGCCTGGTTTCGGTGCCGGTGCAGGCTTTCAACGCCGTGCAGAGCGATGAGGGCAAGATCTCGCTGCATCAATTGCACGACAAAGATCATGCCCGTATTCGCTACGTGAAGATGTGTCCGCAGCACGGCGAGATCCCCACGAGCGAGATCGTCTCGGGCTATGAAGTGAGCAAGGACGAATATGTCGTGATCGAGCCGGACGAGCTCGATGCCCTGCGGACGCCGTCCGAAAAGGCGATCACGCTCGACGCGTTCATCGCGCCGGACTCGGTCGACCCGGTCTATTTCGCGGGCAAAAACTATTACCTGATGCCCGATGGAGAGGGGGGCGCGAAGCCGTATGCGGTGCTCCTTCAGGCCATGGAAAAGCAGGATAAGTGGGGCCTGGGGCAGGCGGTGATGTTCGGCCGCGAGCATCTGGTTTTGGTGCGCCCGCACGAAGGTCTCTTGTCGCTCGCGCTGTTGAACTATGCCCAAACGGTGCGGAGCACAGCCGACTATGATGTCGGCGAGTCCAAAGTCTCGGCCACCGAGTTGAAGCTGGCGGAAACGCTGATCAAAGCCTCGACCGCCAAGAAGGTCAATCTCGGTCAATACCAAGACGAGTACGTGCATAAACTGCGTATGCTGATCGACGCCAAGGTCGAAGGGCGCGAAATCGTCACGCCCCCTGGTGAAGAAGAACCGCTGGTCGTTAATCTGATGGAAGCCTTGAAAGCGAGCGTCGCCAAGGCCAGCAAACGACCGGCTGCGGGGCGCGCCGCCAAGCCAGCCAAGAAGCTGGCCGCCAGCCATCGTTCGTCGGCCGCCAAAAAACGCAAGACGTCCTGACCGCAGGGCCCATTCTCTGAAAGTTGCAAGGACGCCATGAAGCGGACGGATGGAGCGAACGAAAAACCGAGGGCACGATCGCCCAACATTCTCGCCGCCGCCAACGCGTCACGTGTTGCGAAACAGAGTGCCGCTGCGGGCTTCTCAAGCAGCATCCCCCTGGCGACATCCGAGGCAGCAAACCTGTTCGACCATGGTTGTGAGCATGAGGACGCCGGTCGCTACCACGAGGCGATGCGCTCGTACCGCCGCGCGATCGAAGTGGCTGGCCCATCGGCCTCGTGGTTGTTCAATCTGGCCAACGTTCTTTATCGCTTGCGTCGCAAGGTCGAAGCGGTCGAAGCATATCGCCAGGCCCTAAGCCACGACGACCAGTCGCACGAAACCTGGAACAACCTGGGCGTGGTGCTCTGCGAGTTGAAACAATGCGACGAGGCGATGCGCGCCTTTCAACGCACGATCAGCCTGGCGCCGTGGTTTGCTGATACGCTGTATAACCTGGCCGACTGCCTGGATGAGCGCGGCCAGTTCGAGGCCGCGCAGCAATACTGGCGCGAATATCTCCGTCTCGATTCGCAAAGCGAATGGAGTGATTACGCTCGATCGCGACTGCTAACTTAACCGGTCCATTTGGCAAGGAACGTAGCTCATGGGCAATGCCCGGCACAGGCGTTTGGCGGCAAGCGTCTTGATGGCGGCACTCGCGGCGGGCTGCGGCGCCAAGCCCGCCGCTCCGGTGACTCTGGATAACACGGCCGACATTCAACAATACCCGAACGAGGAATTTGACAATTCCATGGTACGTCTTCTGGCGAATCCCTCTCGTTTTCACGGCGTGAAGGTCCGCGTCGAAGGGTATCTCGAAGTGCAATTCGAAGGGACTGCGATCTACCTGTCACGCGAGGATGCGGAACATAGCCTCACGGCGAACTCGTTCTGGGTTGACTTTGACGAGCAGGCCATTCCCAAGCAGGCCGCGCAACAATTCGACAGTAAATATGTGCTCCTTGAGGGGCGCTTCGATAAAGACAACCATGGACACATGAGCTTATTCCAAGGTGCGATCACCAGCGTGGATCGAGTCATTGAAAAACCTCGGCGACAACGACCATAAGACGCGAAAGCCCAGGCGTGCTGCGACCGTGCTAGGACCGCGGGCACAGTGGCCGCGCCGCGCGACAAACAGTCTTCCAGCCCTTCCAGGCGCACGGCGTATAAAAATGCCAGCCGCCGTCGAGCCCGAGCTGGCGCTGCTTGTCAGCGAAGCACCCCACACCGCGGATTGGCTGCACGAAATCAAGTTCGACGGCTATCGTCTGCTGTGCCACGTGACAAGCGGAAAAGCACGTCTCATGACGCGGCGACAATTGGATTGGACGGCCCGGTTCCCCTCCATTGCCCAGGCCGCGGCGAAGCTTCCGGTCAAGTCCGTCATTCTCGATGGCGAGGCCGTGGTGCTCGAACCGAACGGCGTCAGCAGCTTTCAGGCCCTGCAATCCGCGCTCTCCGAGAAGGCCTATGACCGCATGTTCTACTACGTGTTCGATATTCTCTATCTCGACGGGTACGATCTGCGCGGCGTAATCCTCGAAGATCGCAAAAAGATCTTGGCATCGGTCTTAGCCCGGCAGACGGCGACCTCGCGCATTCATTACTGCGACCATATCGAAGGGGACGGGCCGGAATTCTTGCGCCAGTGTTGCGGGCATGGCCTGGAGGGGATCATCTCCAAACGGCGCGATCGGCCGTACCTGGCCGGCCGCGGCGGCGACTGGGTCAAAGCCAAATGCATTCAGCACGAAGAATTCGTCATCGGCGGATTCACTGATCCGACCGGCACTCGCCAGGGCTTTGGCGCCATTCTGATCGGTTACTACGACCGGCCGGGGCATTTGCTCTATGCCGGGCGTGTGGGAACCGGCTTTTCGACAGAGAAGCTTGTCGACCTGCGGCGCACGTTCGACAAGCTTGAAACCCACGAGCCGACGTTTGCCAATCTGACCGCACGTCAGGCCGGCCGCGGGGTCCACTGGACCAAGCCGAAGCTGGTTTGTCAGGTGCAGTTCACCAATTGGACACGGGATCACGTTCTGAGGCATCCGTCGTTTCAAGGACTGCGCGAAGATCTGCCCTCCACGGCCGTGGTGCGCGATGCGCCAGTGCCCGGAGGATTGGCTGAAGGTGCAAAAACGGCCACACTCAGACGCGCGAAGAAGGTCGTACAGAAATCAGTCGCCGCGCGGCACCGCGGTGGATCGCGATAACATCCCGCCGTACTTGAGGTTGTTTTTCGCTGCGGCCTTGGTGACAATCCTGGGCAGCAACGCGTGCCAGGCGAGCACGAAGGAGACTCGTCGCATGCCGAAAGCCATTCATTCACACCCAAGTCTACAGGCGCGCATGTCCGACGAACCATTAATTGCCGTCTTCGTCGATTTCGAAAATCTGGCCATTGGCGTTCGCGACATGGGGGTCGGCACGTTTCAGATCCAAATGGTCTTGAAGCGGCTGTTGGAAAAAGGCCGCATCGTTTATAAGCGCGCCTATTGCGATTGGAGCCATTACAAGGACGCCGTCCAGGAATTTCACGGTCAAGGGGTCGAATTGATCGACATCCCGCAACGGCGCATGACGGGCAAAAACAGCGCCGACATCCGCATGGTGGTCGACGCTCTGGACCTGTGCTACTCGAAAGACCATATCGATATTTTCGCGCTCCTGTCAGGCGACAGCGATTTCTCGCCGCTAGTCTCGAAGTTGAAAGAGAACAACAAGCGCGTGATCGGTTGCGGCGTGAAAAGCTCGACCTCGGACTTGCTGATCGCGAATTGCGATGAGTTCATCTACTACGACGATTTGATCCGCGTTGCGCGTCGTGCCAAGGCCGTGCCGCGTAAAGGGAAGCCTGAGGAAGACAAGAAGCAGGAGGCCGTCGACCGAGTGTTGGCGGTGCTGCAATCGGTCGAGCAGGATTACGATCCGCTGTGGGGCTCGCTCTTGAAGCAGACGATTCGTCGCGTTTATCCAGGCTTCAGCGAAGGGTACTACGGCTATGGCAGCTTTTCGGACCTGCTCGAGGACATCAAAGCTAAGGGGCTGATCGAGCTGGAATACGACGAAAGCCGGGGGAACTATAAAGTCCGTCAGATCAAGCAGTAACCGCGCGCGGAGAGGCCAGTTTGCTGACGGCAAGGCAAGGAATAAACGCTTGTCTTCCGCGACGTAAAAGCAACAATAGTGGTGGTTTTCGGCCGAGGAATACGTGGTTAGGGCCGTCGAGAATAAGGAGTCAGTGATGAAGCGATTCGCAGCAATTCTGCTACTGGTGCTTGGTCTGTTCGTGTGCGCGAGTGGTACCGCGTCCGCGCGGCCTTACGGCTACTACGGCGGCGGCTATTACGGCTACGGCTATCGGCCGTACTACCGTGCTTACTACGCCCCGCGCCCGTATTACGCTCCGTACCGCGCCTATTATCCGCCGCGTCCTGCGGTTGGATTCGGCTACGGTTATGGCTATGGATATCCCGGCGGGTACTACTACGGTTATCCGGGTTACTCGTACTACGGTGGACCAGTGGGCCCGTACGTTGGCGGCGCCGGATTCTACGGCTGGTAAAGCCTCGCGCCATATGTCCAGGCGCGCCGTGGTTCAGCCGCGGCGCGCCATGTTGGTTATCGCGACGCCCGCGTTTACGATCCGTCTTATCGCTGCGCAGCATCTGGCGTGATAGATTGAACGCCTGGTCGGCGAGCCGATCGCACGGCGCGAAAGCGCTGCTGCCCCGTTGAGGTGGCACTTGCTCGGCGGCTGCGACGCGTCGATTCCTCTTCCCGGACGGCCTTCTACCAGGACGCCAGCTCGTGAATTTCTGCGCACGGTTTCGTCTGCTTACGGTCTTGGCCTGTGGCATGCTTGCCGCGCAATTCGGGAGCGTGGCTCCAGCGCGAGCCGGCGGCGGCCCGGAGAACGTTTTCGTCGTCGCCAATCAGCGCAGTTGGGCATCGCTGGCCATTGCCCATCATTTTGTCGCGCTCCGCAACATACCGGCGATCAACGTTCTCTATCTCGATTGGCCCTACTCGACGGATAAAGTCGACGTCGGCGTCTTTCGCGACAAGTTGTTGCTGCCAATTCTGGGCGCTATCAGCCAACGTGGCATCGCGCCACAGATCGACTATGTGGTCTATTCCAGTGATTTTCCCTGGTCGATTGATTTCAAGACGATGCTGGGAAAGCAGCAACCTCCGGCGCAATTCGCGCCGGTCGGCTCGTTAACGTCGCTGACATTCTTCGCGCAGGCGGTGATGGGCAATGACTTTCGCTTCGTCGCGCAGAACAGCAACCACTATCTACGCCGCGCGGACAAGGAGCATGCCGGCAATCCCTCGCAGGGTTTTCGCGGCTGGTATGGCTTCGACGAGGCGGGCAAGCTGGTCGAAGGGGGCGGCGTTTCTTACGTGCTAAGCACGATGCTCGGGGTCACCAGCAACAACGGCATGAGCCCCGAAGAGGTCATCGCCAACCTCAAGCGCAGCGCCGCCGCGGACGGCACCAAGCCGCCCGGAACGATCTATTTCTGCCGGACCGGGGACAAGGACCGGTCAGGCATTCGCGAGCCTCAATTCAAGGCCGCGATCGCGGCGTTAAAAGAGCTGGGCGTCCGCGCCGAGGTAGTCAGTGGCATCCTGCCGATGGGAAAGAAGGACGTGGCAGGATTGCTAACCGGCAAGCGCAACTTCGACTGGAAAGGCTCGCATAGCGAAATCCTGCCTGGCGCCATCTGCGAGAATCTGACCAGTTGGGGTGGCAAGTTCGACTACAACGATGGTCAGCAGCGGTTAACCGATTTCTTGCGGGCAGGAGCCGCCGGTTCGAGCGGGGCGGTGTTCGAGCCTTATGCGATCTATCTGAAATTCCCCGAAGCCTACACCCAGGTCCATTACGCTCGCGGTTGCACGTTGGCCGAAGCGTTTTACCAGGGAGTTGCCTCGCCGTACCAGTTGATCGTGGTGGGGGATCCGCTCTGCCGCCCGTGGGCCAATATTCCCAAGGTCACGGTCGAGGGGGTCCGCGCCGGAGCAAAGCTGAAGGGCACTGTCATTTTGCGGCCGGCGGGCGAGGTCGACGACAAGCCGCTTGATCGATTCGAGCTGTTCATCAACGGCGTACAAATCACCCACTGCGCCGCGTCCGGCACGCTGGAATTCGACAGCACGCAGCTTCCGGACGGCGCGGCCGAGCTGCGCGTCGTAGGTATCGAGGGATCATCGATCGAGACGCAGGGGCGTGTCATCCTGCCCGTTACGATCGCGAACCACGATCACAAGATCGAGCTAACGTGCTCGGCAACAGACCGTGCGAATTGGAAGGAGCCCTTTAAGCTCACGGCCAAGGCTCCGGACGCGACAAAGATCACGTTTTTCGACAGCATGCGTTCGCTGGGAACATTAACGGCCGATCACGGCGAGATCGAAGTGAAACCCGAGGATTTGGGGCTGGGACCAGTATCGATTTACGCTCGGGCGCAATTCAGCGAAGATCCGAAGGATGCTGTATTGTCGGCGCCGATTACGCTGTCGATCGAGCCCTCGGCGCCGTTGCCGCCGCGCAAACTTCGTCCTGGTTCAAAGCTGGCCAATGGTCTGCAATTCAAAGCCGAGTCGGGTCCGCTACTGCCTGTGCCGGCAACGAACGAGCGCGCGTGGCTGGAGGATACGAAGGTCAAGTCCGACGAGTCGTTCGTTCTGGCGGCGATTTTCGACGTCCCGACGACCGGCGTCTATCAATTCGAACTCAAACACGTCGGATCCTTGACGCTGAAAATCGATGGCCAATCGGTTTATGATGCGAAACAGAAAGAGCCGCTGTGGAACTATCTCCCACTGGCGCTGCAGGCGGGCTTTCACCAGTTCGAGCTGCGTGGCAATGGCGGACAGCCCGACGGGCTCGAGGTGCGCTTTGGAAACTCGGGCGTCACTGACCTCGATGGCAAGCAGTTCCGGCACCCGGATCGGGGCAAGTGACGATGCACGAGACATTTATGCGGCAGGCGCTCGCGCAGGCGCGCCTGGCCGCCGAGCAGGACGAGGTCCCCGTCGGGGCAGTAATCGTGCATGAAGGGCGCGTGATCGCGGCCGCGCACAATCAGCGCGAGCAATTGCAGGATCCGACGGCTCATGCCGAGATGATTGCCATCACGCAAGCCTCGGCGGCCGTGGGAAGCTGGCGCCTGCATGATTGTTTGCTGTACGTGACGCTCGAGCCGTGTCCAATGTGCGCCGGTGCGATCGTCCAAGCCCGCCTGCCGTGGGTGATTTACGGCGCCGCCGATCCGAAGGCGGGCGCGGTCGATACGCTGTTTCAACTCTTGAACGACGCTCGGCTGAATCACCGTACCCAAAGCGTACGCGGCGTGCTGGCCGAGGAAGCTAGCGCCCTGCTGAGTGATTTTTTTCGCCAGCAGCGCGCACTCGGCAAGAAATGATCGCTTCGTAGAAAAACGAGCGAGTGCTCAGTTTGCCGCGGGGGCCGGATTGACCGGTGCCGCCGCGGTGATGCTGCCGACCGAGAGCCGCGAATTATCGGCGGCGGCGTGATTGATTTTCTGCGGATAGCGCCAACCGATCAGCAGCCGGTTGCCATCCATCTCCTTCGTGTACAGCTCAAACACGCCGGGCGAAGGCTTCACCGCTCCGGACTGCGTGAAGAAGTTTTGCATTCCCTTGACGTTGATCTGCCGCCAATCGACTTGTGGCCCGGCCTGCGTCGGCAGTTTGACGTCGGTCCACTGCGCCGAGTCACCAAAGGTTTTCGCTAACTGCGCTTGGATCCATTCCTCGATAGGTTTTCCTTCCACGACGGCGTCTGCCGCGGGCAGCACAGCCTGATAGCAGTAAACGCCGAGTGATTCGTTGGTCTGGGCGTCGAAACCGAACGCCTCGTAGCAAACCCGTAGGCCGGGGATCTTTAAAAACGGCGGATTGAGCCGCTCGGGATTGACGACCCCTTGTCCGTTCGGCTCGGCCGATTGCTCGTTGTACGCCTTCGAGGCTCCGTCGATGAACTTCGGCAACCTGATCATGAAGCCACTGCCGGGAATTTCGACTGCGTCGGGGGAAATCCCCAAATACTGTTGCGCGGTGCGCAGCGTAGCCATCCCTTTGTCGACACGTTCTTCGTAAGCGCTCGTTCCACAGCCCGACAGAAATAGGACGCTGGCCGAGATCAAAATCGGTCGCGCGAGCGAAGCGGAAATGCGGACGAACATCAGAGATTCCTTCAAACGCGATCAGGAGAAATTGCTACCTGCGATTCTCGGCAGCATCGCCGAGGGTGTCAACGCGTGGACTACGGGCCGGGCCGCTTACCAAGATTCTCGGCCGGCGCGCGTCCCGCACAGGGCAACATCCAACCCCAGTTCCGCAGCCATCGAGGCCTTGGCCCACAAGGCCCGATCGGCCTCATCGGCACTGTTGGCATAGACGACATGGATATGGTTGCTTTTGTGCCGCGCCATCATCTGGTCGCGCGACACCCCGTACGTCACGGCGTGCATGATCGGCCACTGCGGTGTCGTGGCCTGCCAGCGGCGCTCGGTTTCTTCCGCCGAGAGCTCGACGACGCGCGCTCGCCCCAGATCCATCTTCAAGCGTCCCCGCGCTACGTAGACGCGAGACCAGACGATTTCGCCGGGGCGCGAAACCCCTTTGAGCGTACCACCGCCGAGTCCGAAGTACATTTTCGGTTGCCGCTCGCTCGACGCGCCGCTCCAACCTCCCACGAAATGTGCCGGCGGCGCCGCACCGCTGATCAGAAATACCCACACATAATCGGACACTCCACCCGATCGATCGATATCTCCCCAGCGAATATCGTGCAGCGTGTTTTCGACCGGCTGTCCCATGGCGCGATGCACGCGGAACGTCATCAGGGCATCGAGCCCCGCGCATTCGTCGACTTCGTTGAAGTGCGGCAGCGGTTCGCCGGCGTAAAGCTCTCGCGCGCCATCGCGACTATGCACAGGGGGGCGTTCGGCATTATTCAAAGTTCCTTCGACCAGATCACTGGCCGGCAGCAGATCCTTCAAACCTTGTTGGTATTGGATGCCAATCGTGTGGCAACCGAAGTCATCGGCAATGCGCACCGCGGCGACGTACATTTTGCATTGCTGGTGAATTTGTTCGTCCGTCAAATCCTCGGCGGGATTTGTGCCCGTAACGAACTTCATGCCGCGCTCTTCCATCCAGCGACGCACGGCCGTGGCTTCGTCGTCGCGCACTTGCGTCGATTCGTAATACAGTGCCGACTGGCTGAGCCGCTCTTTGTAGACACCGGTGGCGTGCAGCAGATCGTCCGGGATGATGGCGTTGAACATGCCCATGCACCCTTCGTCGAATACGCCCATAATCGCCTTGTCGCGCAGCAGTTGCTCGGCCAGCGCCTTGCCGAGCTTGCGTTCGGCCTTGGGGGGATCCACGTCGTTCCAATCGATGACGTGATCCGTGTGGTGTCGCAATGTTCCTTTGCGCAGCCAACGACGAAGCCCTGTCGTGAAGAACTCGTCGGTGAAGTCTTCGCTCCACAGCGTCGAGTAGGGGACGTCGGCCTTGGTAAGCGAGCCGTTCAGGTTCAGCATCCCCACCAGGCCCGGCCATGTTCCCGACCAATTGGCCACGGTCAAGATCGGCCCGCGATGCGAAACCAGTCCGTGCAGAACATGATGCGAATACTGCCACACGGCCTCGGCGACGATCAGCGGCGCCTTCGGGTCGATACCGGCGAAGACCGTCATCCCTTCCTTCTGCGAACTGATGAAACCGTGCCCCTCCTCAGGTCGATAGGGATGCGCCCGCACGAGCTCGTAACCGGCCGCGGCAACGGCATGTCCGAGCTTTTCCTCCATCTCTTGTTGCGATGCCCAGCAATTACGATTGGCCGCTGGCCGCAGGTCGCCGCTGGCCACCATCAGCACTTGCTTCTTCTTGACGCGAGCGGGGCGGGTTAATTCCGGCAGGGCGTAGTCCATCGTGTCGCCTATGGGAGTGCGGATTTCACGGGATGTCGTTCAGAGCGGGCGCGGATCCAGCGCGAAAATTAGCACGTCTGGGGTAAATCCGCTGGGCCTATCTTAATTCTGTGGGGCGGGCAAAGAAAGCCGCCACGAAGCCCGCGAATGCGGGGTTAGCGTGGGTCGATTCAGATTACGGCTTGCGCTCGAGTACTTCCAGGAACTGTCGCTTCAGGTCCGCTCCGCCCATCTCGGGATAAAGCGTTTTCACGACATTAACGGTCTGCGCGGCGCGCACGTGATCGCCGTCTCGGTCGTAGATTAGTGCCTCGTAGAGCTTGGCTCGCAGCCACCGATCGCTGCCGGAACGCGATTTCACTTCGACATTTTGCCAGGCCGCCAGTGCCCCCGAATCTTGCGCTTCGTAGAGCGCCGTCGCCAGGGCCTCTTGGATGCGTCCGTCGCGAGGGCGGGCGGCAGCCAATTGCCGCAGCTCGTTGGCCGCTTCGTCCTTGCGCCCGGCGGCGACCAGGGCGCGCGAGCGCGCCAGCGCCAGTACACTGCGCTGCTCGTCGCTGATATCCGTAGTGCGCTCTTTGATCATATCGAGCGCGTGCAGTTCGAGGGCTGCCAAGTGGCGACGCGTGGCTGGTTGCGCCGTGGCGCTTAGCCGATCGAGTCCTTCGACCAAGGTTTGCAGCGAGGCCGTCCCGGCTCCTGCGACATCTTCCAATTGTCGCTGCGCATCCTCAACACGTCCTTGGGCCGCGAGTGCGTAAGCAATTAGCGAGTGGGCCGAGGCTTGCCACTGCTCCGTGGCTTCGGTGGATTGCGCGAGGGCCGCCCTCAGGGCGCGCTCGGCTTTGGCGGCTCCGTCCTCGGTATACTCAAGCCAGATGTTGGCGATCACAAGCACGACCGCGAGTTGATCGGCGTCCCAGTCCGCAGGAGCTGTTTCCTTGACGCCGCTGGCCGCTTGCAGAGCGGCGACTGCCGCATTGGCCGTGTCGGCCGTCGGTTCGTCGTCAGCTCGTAGTTTTGCCAGTTGTTCGCGGTAGGCGCGCGCCAGGCCGGCCGCGGCTTCCGTGCTTTGCTCCGTGTCGGGGCTCACGGCCTCATACTCGGCGATCGCGCGCTTCCAGTCGTGATCGTGCTCGCAAACCCGCGCCAACCACAAGTGCGCGCGGTCGCTTGTCTCGGCCTCGGGCCAGGTTTGCAAGTGCTCCTCAAGCAGCTTGCGATATTTGGCTAGCGGTTCATCCGCTCCGGTACGGGCCAATTGCCCCAGATCATAGATGGCCATCAGATGCGCGTCGGCCGCTTTGGATTGACTGGGGGCAGCCATCGCCACCTGACGGTAACGATCCGCGGCGGCCGCATAGTTCTTGCGCTCCTGCTCAATCGCGGCGGCCGCGTAACCAAGCTCGAATGCTTTGCCGTCCTGTCCGGCCGCGTGTGCTTCGCGCACCGCGCGGTCGAAGGCCGCGAGCGCCTCGTTCGGCTGACCGGCGCGGTAAAAGCCCTCAGCGGCCTGCGCGAGCACGCCGATGTCGGTCGTGGACGGATTCGCAGCTATATGCTCGGCGAACAGTCCCTCGCCGCGCCGGCGCCAGTAGGGCCCATGATCGCGCTCGATATCGCGCACCATCGCGGCAGCCTTTTCTTGCCAGGCCGTGGCCTGGGATTTCTCGTTGGCATCAACCGCGGCACGCCAGGCGGCCAGGTAGACTTCGAGGATTGCGAAATCCAACTCGGCCGAAACCTGGCCGTCGAACATTCGCCCCTTTTCCACCAGTCCCAGCGCCGTGGCGACATGATCTTCGGCCAGCTCGACGCGAATTCGTTCGGCCCGGCTGCGCAATAGAACGCGTGCCGGAGGGGATTCTTCGTCCAACTCATCCAGACGTCGCATAGCCGCCTCGAGGTGCCCGAGCGACCGATAGCAGATCGCTGCATCCAGCCGGCTGGGCCAGGTGAGCGGGTCGTTGATCTCCCCCTGCGCCAACGGACGTAATAGCTCGACGGCTTGCGTCAACGAATTGGCGCGATCGGCGCTATCGACCGGATAGCTTTCGCCTTGGCTGCGCAGTGCACGGGCCAACTGGTATTGGGCGTTTCTTTCAAGCGAGCGGATTTCACTGCTGGAAAGTTCGCCCGGCGCCAGCTTCTTACCGGGCTGCAACCGACGTTGGAGTTCCGCGCATTTTTCCATCCCTTTGCGCAGCTCTTCGACGGCCTGCCGTAAATGGTCGCGTGCCGCGGCAATGCGCTGTTCGCGTTGTCCGCCGGCGTCCGACTCTTGTGAAAGCAGCTCTCCCCATGCCAGGTGTACCAGGCCCCGCTGCACGCGTGCCTGCACAATACGGAGGTTCTGAGGAAAGTCCTTGATGAACTGATCGACCGTGGCAATCGCCTGGTTCCATAACTCGTCCCGTTTTTCGGGCGCGGATTGCAGCGCCGCCTCGGTCAGCGAGCGGGAAAGCTCGATCGTCAATTCGGCCCGCTTCTCGTCGGGCAGGTCACGCTGCGCGAGTCGCTCGCGGCAGAATTTCTCGGCCAACTTGAACAGTTGGCGCTGTCGAAGTCCGTTCAAGAATCGCTGATCATACGATTGAGCCGTCACGGTTACGGCACAAGGGCCGACGAGCACTGCCAGCGCAACGCATGTCACCAGGCGCCACGTCCGCGTGGGGCGAGTGTGCTGGCAGTCCCGTCCTTGGTCGGTGCTCTCGATCATTGTTCAACAGCGCGCTCGGGTTGCTTGTCGAACTCGTCCAGGCGCGTGCGCGCTTCACTTGCCAATCGCGATTGCGGGTGCTCGGCCTGCAACTCGCGATACAGGCGTGTCGCGGCCGGGCGATCGTCGGCCTGCTCGAGTGCCCGCCCGGCTTCAAATAGCGCGACCGCCGCCAGGGGGCGATCCTCGGGATAGAGAATCGGCACGCGCAACAGGTCGAGCGCCGCATCCTGGGGCTGCTTATGGTGCGCAAGTGCCCGCCCCAACACAAAATGCGGACCCGCGCCGATCGTGTCGGGAAATGATTCAATCGCGTCGCGCCAGGCATTCAATTGCTTGCTGCCGACCGACGCGTAAGTGGCGTTCCACGTTAAAGCCTGAGCCAGCGCCGCGACGCGCGCGTCCTTAGCGCGTGATAACGCGTCGAGCCGCTTGAGAACGTTGGCCTGTTCCGATGTCGACGACAGGTGGCTCGCCCCCAATAGCACGGCCACGGCCGAATCGCTCGCCAACCAATCACGACTTTTCTTTTCCAGGTCGGGCTGCGTTTGGCCTGGCAACCACCGCAGCGGGATGCAGGGGAAGTAAAGTATTCCGGGATCATCCCGCGACAGCGCGAGGAATAATTCGCCTGCACGGCGGTATTGCTCGGTATTGCGCAGGCACCAGACCATTTGCGCGACCAGCTTGCGCTGCACCCAGCGGCGCGGTTCGCTGCGGACCGCCTCTTCGTATTTCACGAGCGCTTCGGCGTATTCACGCCGCGCG
The DNA here is from genome assembly GCA_036499395.1 of Pirellulales bacterium. Classification (NCBI taxonomy): domain Bacteria; kingdom Pseudomonadati; phylum Planctomycetota; class Planctomycetia; order Pirellulales; species Pirellulales bacterium. The sequence continues at coordinate 52,196 of DASYDW010000124.1, read as the reverse complement.
AACAGCTCGTCGGCCGCCAGTTGCGTGGGGCTCCACTCGCTATCGATTTCCAGGACCTGTTCGGCCGGATATCGTTTTTCGCCGCCGCCGGTGTCGAGCACCAGCTCGCGGCCGTTGAAATCGAGAACTCGGCCCGTGACTTTGGCCCGCGCTTGCGGACTATTCGGCGCGGAGAGATAAACACTATCCTCGGCCTGAGCAACGGCACGCGAGCAAAGCCCGATCAAGAGCGCGAGCAGCCACGATCGCGAGGCAGCGTCCCGGCGGCGCGGTGCCTTAAGGATTGAGAGCGCCCTTGGATACGTCAACATACGTGTATTTGCCGTTGTTCTCGCGCGCCAGGCGCACGAGAAAATTTTCGTTGTGAATCGGTGGCCCCAGGCCGAACTCGATCGTGTTGATCGAGCAGCGACCGTTGTTTGCCTTATGGATTTTCTCTAGTTGTGCCGGCGAAAGCTCGGGCTGGTCGGCGTCGGTCAAAAAGAAAACGACATCGGGCTGCAGCTTGAGCGCCATCCACAGCGCTTCTTCATGTCGCGTACCGCCGTCGGCGACGATCCCGCGCACGAACTGTGACGCTGTCGCTTTATTGGCCGAGTTGCCGAACACCAGCCGATCGGGATGGCCGGCCAGCGCGAACATCGTCGGTTTTTCGTTGTAGAAGATTATTTGAAACTGATGCGTATCGCCCAGGCTCTCCAGGCTGGCGAGCAGGTTCGCCTTGGCCGAGGTGAGCGGCGTGTTCTTGCCAGAGCCTCCCATGCTGCCTGAGCGGTCGAAGACATAGATGAATTTGTAGCCGTCGGCCTCAATGCCGTAGAGGCTCGTACGAGCACGACCGCCGAGCGGCCCGCCGCCACGTCCGCGCCCACCGGCGCCAGATCCGCTGCCAGAACCGGACGTGAACCCGCCCGCGCCGGTTGCCGCGCTGATGCCATCGCCGAGCGGGCCGATCCCGCCACCGCCGCCGGTGCTGGCCTTCGGGAGAGCTGCCAGTGCGTCGACCGGAGGGCGATCGTCAAAGAGCGTGGCTGCTTCCTTACCGCCTGCCCCTTCGCCGCGCGCTCCGCCGGTGAGTTCTTCGGCGGGCGCCATGTGCAGCGTCGTGTTGCCGCGACCGCCCGAGGGATCTTCGTCAAAAAACTCGCCGCCCGACCCATCACCGCGGCCGGCGCCTGTGCCGTCGAACATCGAGAAAGCTTCGCCACGCCCCAGCCCGCCGGGCAATCCGCGCGGAGCGTTCGACACGGTTAGCATTAGCACGACCAGCAGTGTGGCATGCACGACCAGTGAAACGAGCCAGGACGGGATGCTGAAACGCATCCAGGGCGCGCTGCGGCGGTCGAGCGGAGGGGCCACGGTGGGGCTGGCGGCCATGCCGCGCTCCGTAACGCTAAAGCTAAATGGGTCAAAGAATTGCGAGCGAAAGGGATCACTCGATTCTAGGTCCTCGCCGCGGATAACGCGAGTGCATCTGCGCGAAATGGCTCCCGCAGCCTGAAAATCTCAGGCTTTTCTTGCCGGACCACCCCCATTGCTGTCGGTCAGAACGGGGGGCGATGTCGCGCCTAATAGATAGACTGTGAAACAGAGCTCAGCTCATTTCTTCTTGGGCCGCATCGCCGTTTGCAGTTCGTCCCATTGTTCGCTGCTCACTGCTTCCAGCGCATTGAACTCGCCGGCGCCGCGCAGCCACTCGCCGCCATCGATCGTGACGCACGTGCCGGTGATGTAGGCGCTGTACTCGCTCAGCAGGTACGCGGCCAGGTTAGCCAGCTCCTGATGTTCGCCGAGCCGGCCCAACGGAATCCGTTTCGTCGAGGCAAACATATCGTCCAAGCCGGGGGGCATGAGGCGCGACCAGGCCCCTTCGGTTGGAAACGGCCCTGGAGCAATTACGTTGAGACGGATTCCATACTTGCCCCACTCGGCCGCCAGCGAGCGCGACATGATCAAGACGCCCGCCTTTCCCATGGCAGACGGAACGACGTAGCCTGACCCGGTCCATGCGTAAGTCGTGCCGATCGAAAGCACGCTGGCCGGATGCTTGTCGGCGATCCAACGCTTGCCGAACGCCAGCGTGCAGTTGTAGCTCCCCTTGAGCACGATATCGACCACCGTATTCACGGCGTTGTACGACAAGCGCTCAGTCGGGCAGATGAAATTGCCCGCGGCGTTATTCATCAGGCAATCGACCGTGCCGAACCGCTCGTATGCAGCCGCGACCAACGCGTCGACTTGCTCGGGCACGCGCACGTCGCACGCGGTGCCAAGGACCTTACGGCCCGAGGCCTTCGACAATTCGGCGGCCGTCTGCTCGATCACTTCCTGACGCCGACCGCAAATCACGAGGTTCGCGCCGAGCGATAGTAAATACTCGCCGACTGACTTTCCCAGCCCCGTGCCGCCGCCGGTGATGACGACCGTCTTACCATCGAAAGAGCCCGGCTTGAGCATCCCGTCGGTACGTTTCGCAGTCATGAGAAGACCTCGCGCGAGATAAGCGAAAAGAAGTGGCGGCTTCCGCACGTGGCCGCGCGAACGGCGGCCTTGAGCGACCCGCGCCGCGATCATATCGCCTCGCCCGGCCGCGGACAATCAGCCGTGCGGCCGTAGTTGGCCGGGCCTCGGACGGCGTGTTATTCTGGCATGCAGCCCCTGCCGCAACACTGCGAACGGTCGGCTGAGCGTCGACCTCAACGAGATGCCCTCAATGCGCTTTGTGATCGTCTGCCTCTGGATTGCGCTCGCGCCGCTTGGAATGCTGCGCGCCGCGGCTGACGAGGTCGCAGGTGAGCGGCAATTTCGCGATCGTGTAGCGCCGATTTTCGAGCAGCGCTGTCTTGCCTGTCACAACGATCGCGAGCCGAAAGGGGGCCTGTCACTGGCCAGCCAGGCGCGAGCGTTGGCTGGCGGCGAAAGCGGCGCGGCGATCGTTCCGGAAAAGCCGGACGATAGTTTGCTCGTCGGTTATATCAGCGGCGAGCAGCCCGAGATGCCCAAGGGGCAACCGGCGCTTTCGGCGGCACAGGTCGCGACGATTCGCGATTGGGTGGCGGCCGGCGCGCCATGGCCCGAAGGTGTTGTGCTCGAAGATAAGAGCAAATCCGGCCCCTGGTGGTCGCTGGCTCCTCTTGCGCGTCCAACGGTACCGGCGATCGACTCGACCTGGATTCGTACGCCGATCGATGCCTTTATCGTGGCCAAACACAACGAGCTAGGACTGCAGCACGCGGCCGAGGCGGATCGGCGGACCCTCGTACGCCGACTCACATTCGATCTGCACGGTCTCCCCCCAACGCCCGAGGAGGTCGACGCCTTTCTGGCTGACGAGCGCCCGGACGCGTACGAGCAATTGGTCGATCGACTGTTGGCATCGCCGCGCTACGGCGAGCGCTGGGGGCGTTACTGGCTGGACATCGTCCACTTCGGCGAGTCGCATGGCTACGACAAAGACAAGCCGCGGCCGAACGCGTGGCCCTACCGCGACTATGTCATCAACGCGCTGAACGACGACAAGCCTTATTCACGATTTGTGCAGGAGCAGTTGGCCGGCGACGTGCTGTTTCCGGACAATCCGCAGGCAAGGATTGCCACCGGCTTCGTAGCGGCCGGACCGTGGGATTTTGTCGGTCACATGGAACTGCGCGAAGGGACGACCGACAAAGAGATCGCCCGCTCGAACGATCGCGACGACATGGTGATGACCGCCATATCGACATTCACCAGCATGACCGTCCACTGCGCGCGGTGTCACGATCACAAGTTCGATCCGATCAAACAAGAGGATTACTACCGATTGCAAGCCGTCTTTGCCGGGGTTGATCGCGCCGACCAGACTTATTTCGATACCGACACTAAGCGCGAGCGCGACCGGGTGAGCGCCGCCATCGACGCATCCACCGCCGAGCAAAAGAAACTGGCCGGTGAGCGCGCGGCACTGACAAGCCCCGAGTTAATCGCACTCGACGCTCGCATCAAAGCGCTGACAGAAGAACTGGCGGTGACGCCCGACCCGTTCGCGCCGGCGAACGATCCGCCGGCCAGTCCCACCAATGGCTATCACAGCGAAATCGCTTCCACGGCCAACGAAACAAAGTGGGTGCAAGTCGATCTGGGACGAACTGTGGCGATCGAGCGCGTGCGATTGATTCCGGCACGGCCGACCGATTTTCGGGATGCGCCCGGCTTTGGCTTTCCGGCGCGATTCCGCGTGGCAGTGTCGAATGATCCAACGTTTGGGACACAAGAATTGGTTGCGGATCGCTCGGCCGATGATTTCGCGAACCCTGGCAATCGATCCTTCTCAATTGCGACGCCGAACGTGACGGGACGCTACGTCCGCGTGACGGCCGACAAGCTCTGGCCGCGGTCGAACGATTTCGTTTTCGCACTGGCTGAGTTGCAGGTCGAGTCGGCTGGGCAAAACGTGGCCCGCGGCGCGACGGTGACCGCGCTCGATTCGATCGAAGGCGGTCGTTGGAGCACGAAGAGCCTGGTCGACGGTTTCGACAGCCGGCGCGAGTTGCCGGATGTTGCCTCGCCCGCGATCGCCGCGGCGATCGCCAAACGAGAATCGCTCGAGCGCGATCTGGATGCGGCGAATCAAGATCGCAATCGCGTGGCCGCGGCGCTCGTGCCTGCGGACCTGAAGCAGCAAATCGAGACGGTCGATGCACAACTGGTGGAACTGACCAAGAATCTCGAGCAGCTTGATAAGGGAAAGCAGGTGTACGCGATCAAATCGCACGATCCGCGACCGATTCACTTGCTGCGTCGTGGCGATGTGAAGAGCCCTGGCGAGCTTCTCGGCCCTGGCACGCTGGCCTGCGTGCCAGAGTTAACGCATGAGTTTGTATCTAGCGGCGCGCAAAACGAAGGAAATGCTCGCGCCGCGTTGGCTCGCTGGATCGTCGATCCCGGCAATGTGCTCACGTGGCGTTCGATCGTGAATCGAGTGTGGCAGTATCACTTCGGCGCCGGGCTGGTCGACACGCCTAACGATTTCGGCCGGATGGGCTCGCTGCCTTCGCACCCTGAACTGCTCGACTGGCTGGCCGTGGAGTTTCGCGAGGGGGGTGAATCGCTCAAGGCTTTGCACCGGCTGATCGTTACCAGCAGCACCTATCGAGAGTCGTCGGCCGAGGAGCCGGCCAACGCGCGCCATGACGCGGCGAATCGTTTTCTGTGGCGGCAAAATCGTCGCCGGCTCGATGCCGAAGCGGTGCGCGACACGGTGCTGGCCACGAGCGGCAAGCTCGATCTGCGCAGCGGTGGGCCCTCGGTACGGCAGTTCGCGTTCAAGGACGATCACTCGCCGATCTATGATTACGCGAGCTTCGACGTCGACGATCCGGACGCCTATCGACGCAGCGTTTATCGTTTCATCGTGCGCAGTGTGCCTGACCCTTTGATGGAATGCTTGGACTGCGCCGATCCCTCGCTGCTTACGCCGAAACGCAACACGACGCTCACGGCGCTGCAGGCGCTGGCGATGTTGAACAATGCACTCTTCGTACGGCAGGCCGAGCACTTTGCCGACCGGCTGAGCACCGCGTCGGCAGACCCACGCGAGCAGATTCGGTTGGCGTATCGCCTGGCGCTCTCGCGCGAACCGTGTGACGACGAAGCGCAGGTGCTGGTCGAATACGCGGCCACTTACGGCCTGGCGAACGCCTGCCGGCTGATCTTCAACATGAACGAGTTCGTGTTTGTCGATTAGCCGTGGGCGCGTACCCTTGGCGTGACCTCAGCAAATCGAATGTGCGATGCTTTTCCACGGCAGGTGGATAAGTATGCCAATGCTCGCCTACCGTCCGGCCGTCGTCTTTGTCGCATCCGTGCCGATGCAGTAGAGATGCTTCTCGGCGCGTTGCAAGATCTGCCCGTGGCTAATCGCCATCGAGGCGAAGCACGGTTCGCCCAGGTCGTTTTCCGCCACAGCATCAAACTTCGGCCCAGGCCGCACGACGGTGGTCATCCCGTCATCGGACGTGAAATAGACCAGGCCATCGGTCGTGACGAGCGAAGCGCTATATCGCCGGCCGATGCGTTGCTTCCATTGGCGCTGGCCGGTTGCCGCTTCGTAGCAACTGGCGATGCCGTTATCGGCCACGACCAGGAAATACCCGCCCACCACGATGGGCGAAGGGACGTACGAAGTGTTTTCGGTGGTGCGCCATGCGATATGTGTGTCGGTGATGTTTCCGTGCCCGCCTGGGCGAATTGCCAGGATGTGATGATCCGGGAAACCCGCGGTCATGAATAGCAACTTGCCGTCGTAGACCAGAGAGGCCACGAACTGCTCGGTTGGCCCATCGATCACCCAGATCTGCTTGCCAGTGCGTGGGTTGTAGCTGGCCACGGTCATGCTGCCCGAAAGAAGCAACTGCGGAGCGCCGTCGATTTCGCGAATGATGGGCGTGACATAGCTGCGCGTCTTATGCTCGCGCATGGTTTTCCACACCGTCTTTCCTGTGGCCCGATCGAGGGCGACCAGGTACGAGTCGCCGTCGTGATCGCCGTTGACGATCACCTTATCCTCGAACAACACCGGGCAACTGCAGTATCCGTGTTTGCTGTGAAATTCTCCGGGGCGGACCAGCCATTGCTGCGTGCCCGAAAAGTCGTACGCCGCGACGACCATGTCATCGCTCGCCAGGAATGTGACGTAGACGAACTTTCCGTCGGTCGCCGGCGTGCTCGACGCATGGCTGTTCAGTTCGTGCTTGTCTTCCAGCGGCGCGTTGACGACCGTCTGCTGCCACAGCGTCCGTCCTGTGTTTCGGTCGAGCGCTAGCAGTACGCGATCACCACTATCGGGCAGGCAAGCGATCAAGAAGATCCGATCCTGCCAGACGATCGGCGAAGCATGCCCCACGCCCGGCAGCTCGACTTTCCAGGCGATGTTGTCGGTGGCGCTCCAGCGTACCGGCGCGTTTTGTTCCGCGCTTGTGCCATCACCGCGTGGGCCGCGCCAACAGGGCCAATCCTCGGCCTGGGCCAACGAGCAGACGAAGAGAAACACGCAGAAAACGAACTGCCCGACGGCAGAAGGGATCATAGCGAAAGTATCCGGCGGGAGATTGGTGGGGAGGTAATGCCACTTGAGCGTAGTAGCTGCGACAGAGCTTCGCAACGACTCGAATCGCCAAGCCGGCGCGATAGCCGCGAATTGCCGCCGCTATTCCAGCGGCATGCCCAGTTGCCGCATCTTGCGGTACAGGTTCGAGCGGTGCAGACCGAGCATTTCGGCCGCTTCGCTCATGTTGCCTGCCGCGCGGCGAACGGTTTGCTGAATGTGCTCGACTTGAAAGCGGTCGGTCGCCTCGGCCAACGGCAGATCGGTCGCAATCAGGGCCGGGCGTTCGGTGGTTGGCGAGAGAACAAACGCCAGATCCTCAGCCTCGACCTTGTCCGTAGCATGCAAATAGGCGACTCGCTCGCACAGGTTGCGCAGCTCGCGAACGTTGCCGGGCCAGGGATGCGTTTCCAGGCGATGACGCGCCGAGGCCGCCAGCCGGGGTATCTTGCGATGCGCATGCCGAGAAAATTCACGCAAGAAGTATTCGGCCAGCGGGATGATATCAGCCGGCCGCTCACGTAATGGTGGCAACACGAGTGTGACCACGTTGAGGCGAAAATACAGGTCCTCGCGAAACTTCTTATGCCGCACCAGGTCGGCCAGATCCTGGTTCGTGGCCGCGATGACGCGCACGTCGGTATGAATGTTCTTCAAACCACCCACGTGAACGACGATTTTTTCTTCCAGTACGCGCAGCAACTTTGCCTGGCCCGCAAGGCTGAGATCGCCGATTTCGTCCAGGAACAGGGTTCCTCCGGAGGCCAGCTCGAACTTGCCCGGCCGAGTTTCGCCGGCGTCGGTGTAGGCCCCCTTCTCGTGGCCGAAGAGTTCGTTTTCGAGCAACGTTTCCGTGAGTGCTGCGCAGTTTACCGCGACGAACGGGTGATGCCGGCGCGGGCTTTGATAATGAATCGACTGGCTGACGACTTCCTTGCCTGTGCCGTTTTCGCCCAACAGCAAGACGGCCAGTTCCGTGGGCGCGACGCGGCGGATCGTCGAACGCAACGCCTCCATCACGGCGCTTTGGCCAACCAACTGCACGCCGGCCGCCGCTTCATCTGTGATCTGGCGGCGCGACTCGAGCAGGCTTTCTCGTTCCTGCGTGTTTTCCAGTGCAATGCCAGCGTGGGTGGCTAGTTCGACCAGGGCTAGCTCGTCGTCGTCGTTGAAGTCCCCCAGCCGCTTGTTGATCACTTCGAAAGCACCAAATAGATCACCATCGCGCCCTCGTAGCGGCACGCACAGCAAGGTCCGCGTTTGATAGCCCAGCGAGGAATCGACTTGCCGGTTAACGGCCGTCGGATCATCTGAGAGATCCAGCCGCTGCGGCTGGCCGGTGGCAATCACCTGACCGACCACGCCGGCGTTATCCGCAATGCGAAGATCGTTACTGCCCACGCCTAGCGCAGGTCGTCCCACCAACTGGTGCGCCGCGCGATCCCAAAGAAAAATGCTGGCACGATCGGCCTCGACTAGCCGGGTAGCAGCTTCAGCCATTTGCACGAGCAGATCTTCCACCTCCTGGGTTTGATTCCAGCGGCCCACGATTTCCAGTATGGCTTCGAGCCGCTCGATGCGAACCTCGCGCCGACGACGATCGCGGAGGGCAGACATCCCCTCGCGCAATGAGGGAAGCACAATCTCGACCATCGTTTGCAGTTCGGTCTGCGCGAGCACGCGGGCGTGCATGGCCAAAAGTTCGGGGTGCGCGCCGCGGCAATCGAGCGGCGCGACAAGCCAACCGTCGAACACGATCGGACTCTCGGCATCGAGCGCCGCGGCGAGGATCGAGCGGCTCAGAGTTTCGACGCGGCCCACCTGCCCTAGGTTTGTCCAGTTCTCCCCATCGCGCGACGCACCAGTGAGCGAGGCCACGGCTACTGAGTCGGCATGGCAAACTGACATGACCAATGGCAGCGAATGGCTGAGAAATCGGGCGACGTCATCGGTATGACTCGCCGCCACCAGGATTTCCTGGCTTGCGCGCCAGCTTTTCAACTGGCGGTCGGCAGCCGATTCCTTGGCGTGAGAAGGATCAAAATGCGTCTCCATCGGAGTAGTCCTGGGCGGGAGGGCCGAATCACAGACTGGGGGGGCGCTGAATCAATTATACGCCACCGACGACACCGGGCGACGTCATTGTGATTCGACACTTGTGTCCAAAGTGCGAAAACCGGCCTTTTCTCCCTGCAGCGTCATGGACATTGAGCGTTTGCGGCTAAGGGGGTATTCTGCCAGCCGTGATGCGCGGGGTACTCAAAAGGGGGAACGCGAGGCGCCTCTGTCCCGATACGACTGAATCGGTTGGGCCGGCGAGCCTTGGATTGCAAACGGAGGACGTGGAATGGGTCTGTTCGAAGGGAAAAAAGGGCTGGTCCTGGGGGTCGCTAACGACCATTCCATCGCCTGGGCGATTGCGCAATTCGTGATGAGCGAAGGGGGCGAATGCGGTTTCACGCACCTGCCCGACCGTCCCGATGACGAGCGGCAACGCAATCGTCGCCGCGTCGCGCTACTGACGGACCCGGCGCCGCAGGCCAAGTTCCTGATTCCGATGGAAGTCAGCAGCGACGAGGACATTCGCGCCGCGATGAAGCGGACGGGCGAAGAGTTCGGCAAGATCGACTTCCTGGTCCACTCGATCGCTTATGCGCCGCTCGAAGACCTGAAACTAAACACCGTCGAGTGCAGCCGCGAAGGTTTCCGGCAAGCCATGGAAATCAGCGCCTACAGCCTGATCGCGGTTACGAACGCCGCGCGCGACATCATGAACGACAAGGGTAGCGTGCTGACGATGACTTACTTCGGTGGCGAACGCGCCGTGCCAGGCTACAACATCATGGGAGTCTGCAAGGCGGCGCTCGACTCGATCGTGAAGTACCTGGCGTTCGACCTCGGCCCGCGGAACATTCGCGTGAATGCCGTCAGTGCGGGCCCTCTACGTACGCTGGCCGGTCGTGGCGCCGGTGTCGATGACATGCTCACGCTGTACGAGGCGATGGCTCCGCTTGGCCGCAACATCACTCACGACGAAGTCGGTCGCACCGGTGGCTTCTTGCTTTCGGACATGGCCGAAGGCATTACGGGCGAGATCCTGCACGTCGACGGCGGCTACAACATCATGGGCTCGCCGGGACGCATGCTGGACAAGTATCGCGACCAGTTGCGTACCTAGACGCAGTCGGCAGAGAGCATTACGCCGCTTGCTTTTCGGCATCGTCGTCCGATTGGCCGACTGCGGATTCTTGTTGCGCCGCGGTCGCGTCGGCCGTCGCGGCGCCTCGGGCTTGCCAGGTTTCGGTCCACAGGCACCCGGCCCAAGAGAGACCGACGCCAAAGCCCACCAATAGCGACCGCGTGCCCGGGCGCAAACGGCCGCTTGATCGCAACTCGTGCATCAGAATCGGCAACGTCGACGAAACGGTATTGCCGACGTTCTCGAGCATCAGCGGCAAGCGCTGCTCGTCGACTTCCATCCGCGCGCGTAGCCGTTCAAGCATCAACTGCGTGGCCTGATGCATCAGAAAGAAATCGACTTTCTCGCGCGGCAGTTCCGCCGTCGCGAGAATCTCGTCCACCAATTGCGGAATATGCTCGACGGTGAAATCCACCAGCGCCGGGCCATCCATGAATAGCTGACTCGACCAGCGGTGCCGTTTGCGCGGCTTAATGGCATCGGCTGCCGCTCGCGCTCCGCCTTTGGTGACCATCAGCGTGTCGGCGCCCGCACCGTCAGTTCCAAAGCGGAACGCCGATAACGAGGGCTCGCTCGCCGAATCGATCAGCGTCGCCGCGGCACCGTCGCCGAAGATCGTGCGCAGGCTGCGGTCGTCAGGCGAAATGTATTTCGAATAGGTTTCCGCGGTTATCAACAGGACGCGCTTGGCTGCGCCGCTGCGAATCAGACCGTCGGCCAACGATGAGCCGTAGACGAACCCGGAGCAGCCCAGATTGAAATCGAGCGCGCCGATCGACGTGCGGAGACCGAGCCGATCCTGCATCAAACATGAAGTCGTCGGCAGCGGGTAGTCCGGAGTTTGCGTACACAACAGCAGAAAGTCGATCGAATCGCGTTCGATGTTGTGCTCGGCAAACAGTCTTTCGGCAGCGGCCACACCCAGGTCCGAAGCGCACTGGTCGGGTTCGGCGATATGGCGCGCCCGAATGCCGGTCTTCGAATAGATCAGGTCCATATCCCACTTGGGGAACAGCCGGCTGAGATCGTCGTTCGTTTCGACGCGCTCCGGCAGATAGACCGAAATCGGACCGATCGCTGCGTATTTCACCGGTAATCTCGTCGTGGTTGAGGAAGCGCGGCGGGCGCTGTTAGCGAATCAATGAGGTGCGCCTGCTTCACGACTTTGTACCGCATCAACGGTTGCGGAGGTTAACACATCTGGGCGAGCTAGGTCAATTCCGACCATGCACACCGCGATCGCACAGTGTGCTGCTGGCCGATGTCGAGCGCTACCCTTCCTACGGGCCGGCGAGATGCAAAGTCCGAACCAAATGACGATTTCGTCATTCGCGCGCTCGGCGACCGCGAACAGGCCCGGCAATTCTGCAATGCGCTGCTAGCTACCAGGCCAGCACCGGACGGCGAATCGAAAAGGGATTGCCCGCCCGGTCCGATTCCTTGGTCTTGGGAAAAAGCTCGACCGGCCCGTATTTGCGCGGGCTGGTTGTGCGCTTCGGCGGTGCGCTCTCTTTTGTCGCGATATCCGAGGATTGCAGATTCGCTGTGCCCGGAGCCAGCGGCGCCTCGGTCAACGCAGCATTGGCGCGCTGCTGTTTCCAGCGGCCGCTAAACACCTTAGGAGGCTGCCGCACATCGTTAGACGAAGCGGCCGAGGGTTGCGGTTGCGGCAAGCGAAACAGTCGTGGCCGCTTCGACTCGCTCTCGGTGGGTGGGGGCGGAGTCGGTGCGCCTGGCGCAAGCGGCACGTCGATCACCGGCGGCCCCAGCATTGGGCCATCAGCAACCGCAGCGCTCGGTACATTCGGCGGGAGGTTGTTTTGCGCCAACAATTCCGCCGTCAAACCAACAATAACAACCAACGCTAGCAACGAGGTGCGCATGCGGCTCCGCCTATTGGAACGTTTGCGACTTTGCACCTGCCCGTACCGCGCAGCATCGGATGCCGGCGGCACAGGACTTTAACAGCGAGGCTGTATATGACAGCTTCGTATGCAAACCGGTCAAAACGCATCGGGAATCTCCTGCGCGCCGCAATTCAGAATTCTATTTGACTCGCATCCAATAACCGGTCGAACAGATAATTGTCTGTCTTACGAGTGCCTGCCATTTTCCGCGGTCACGGGGAGTTTTTCGCACGCTTCCGAAGCGCGCGAATCCATGGACCGCGCCTGCCTTGCCGCCTCCGTCGTCCGCACCATTGGTGCGCGCCGTAGTTTCTTGCCCATTGGCCCATTTTGACCGAACGTCGTTCGGATTAATACGATGTGGTTCTCGATTTCGCGCCTCCGCCCGTTCTTTCTGGCCCGTCTGTCTCGACCGGCCGTCTATCGCCCGATCTATCAGGCGATCCGCCACCACGGCTTGCGGCGCATCGTCGAGTTGGGGGTTGGCCATGGGGATCGGGCTTTGCGAATGATCGAGATGGCCGCCTCCGGCGACATTGCTGAAAATGTGGTTTACACCGGCATCGACTTGTTCGAGATGCGGGCGGCCGAAGATGCGCCGGGCCTTTCGCTGAAAATGGCCCATCGCAAGCTGGTCACCAGCGGCGCCAAGATTCGTCTGCTGCCAGGCGATTCGTATTCGGCATTGTCTCGCGCCGCGAACATGCTTGGCGTCGCCGACCTGGTCGTGATCGCGGCCGATCCGAACAAAGCCGCGCTCGAGCGATCTTGGTATTACATCGAGAGACTCTTGCACGAGCCGACGCACATCTTCATGCAGAACGCTCCGGCTGACGGCATAGAGGGGACGTTTCGTCTGGTGCCACACGCCGAGGTGCGGCAACTGGCCGCGGCCGTGGCTCCGCGACGGCGGGCCGCCTAAAGGGCGTGCCCCCACGAACGAGATTCCGCGCCCCCCAAGTGTCTTGCCGGTGCGGCGAACCCGGCGCCGCGTTTCCGGGTCTCGTCTCCAGGTGAGGCAGCTGCGGCCGGCTTGCCGAACGGCGTACCTCGGTCCCTTGCAGGCATTCCCCCCCGCTAGCGTGGCGATTCTGCAGGGGGGTGAAATAATTTCTGGCCCGCGGCAACTATTGTCCGGCAGAAACTTTCCGTTGCCGAGAGTCGGGATGAGGCGAGCGGTCAAAGAAACTTCACGGGCGAACGAATGGTACAAAGAGTAATCCTCGCCACATCGCCGTCGGCGGCAGGGGCGAAAAATGGCCTGACGCTGCCCCCGCGCCGGACGCGTATGATGGTTTAACCAGGTATCGAAAAAGGGCGTAGTGCGGCTTGCACTCGTAGCGCACGATCGATGGACCAGCACCGTCACGATCCGCTGAGACGTTCCGGAGTCGACGCGACTCTTGATAGCTTGAGCATCGGACCCTCGTCCGGCTCTGGCCCTTTGCCGGAATTCAACCCCCATGTGGCGCTAGTTGAGGGTAGCGGACCTGGTCTTTCCGGCGAAACCCGTCTGCTGCTGCGGACGCGGCTGCGCGCCGCGGCGCTGGTATTGTGCCTCGGGTCGGCGGCGTTTCTGATGCGAACGTTCTTTTCCGGCGGCATGACGGCCGGTGATCCCGGCGTGCGCGGCCAATCGTTTCTGAATTGGTTTCACATAACGCACGTCGTCGTACTAGCGCTGGTGAGTTACAAGCTGTGCTGGCGCTGTAACCTGTCGCTGCGAGCTCTACGCGTGGCCGAGATGGTGATTTTCGGCCTGACTGCGCTGTTCTTCGCCTTTGTGCAGCACTTTGCCAATCGCGTCAGCCTGACCAACGACCACGTCTCCTACAACCCGGTGGGCATCTGGTACTGCCTGATGTTCACCTACGCGATTTACATTCCCAACTCATGGCGCCGCGCGGCAATCGTGATTGGTTTCATGGCGTTGGCACCGATCGCGGTGATGCTGTTCGACGAGCGAGTTTACGGCGGCCTCAGCCGGGGTGAACATCTCGACCAGCTTTCGTACGTCGTGTTGTTCATGGCGGCCGGGTTTGGTTCCAGCGTTTACGGCACGTACATGATCGGCAGCCTGCGCCGCGAGGCGTTCGAAGCCAAGCAACTCGGCCAGTATCGACTGCGCCATCTGATCGGCGCCGGTGGCATGGGAGAAGTGTATTTGGCCGAGCATCAGTTGCTGAAGCGGCCCTGCGCGATCAAGATCATTCGTCCCGGCAAAGCGCACGACCCGCGGGCCTTGGCCCGTTTCGAGCGCGAGGTGCGTGCCACGGCCCGGCTGTCGCACTGGAACACCGTCGAGATCTTCGATTACGGCAGCACCGAGGACGGCACGTTCTATTATGTGATGGAATACCTGCCCGGCTTGAGCCTGGCGGACCTGGTCGAGCGTTACGGCCCACTGCCGCCGGAACGGGTCATTTACCTGCTTTCGCAAACCTGCGATGCGCTGCGCGAGGCGCATGCGATCGGTCTGGTGCACCGCGACATCAAGCCGGGAAATATTTTCGCGGCCCAACGTGGTGGCGTACATGACGTGGCGAAGCTGTTGGACTTCGGGCTGGCGAAGGCCGCGACGCTCGGTCCCAGCTCGGCGCAGCTGACGCAGGACGGCACGATCACCGGCTCGCCGTTGTATATGTCACCCGAACAGGCGCTCGGCGAAAGCGAACCCGACGCGCGTAGCGATATCTACTCGCTGGGCGCCGTGGCGTACTTCTTGTTGGTAGGACGTCCGCCGTTCGACAATCAGAATCCGATGCGGGTCATGGTCGCACACGCGCATGACGAAGTCGTAGCGCCCACGCGTTTCCGTCCCGATATTCCCCACGACCTCGAGCAGGTGATCCTGCGGGCACTGGCCAAAAATCCGGCAGAGCGGTATCAATCGGCCGCGGCATTGGGACGGGCATTGTCCGAGTGCGAATCGGCCAGCGACTGGTCCCGCGAGCAAGCCACGAATTGGTGGCAACAAATCGAACAACCCGCCACCGTGGCTGCACTTTAAGCCCGTCGGGCTACCTCGCGGCCGGGCTTTCCGAACCTCCCCAAGCGCGCGGCTGTCTAGTAGAATTAACCGTCTGGGTAATTCTCCGCGCGGCGGACCGGGCGAACAGTAGTTCCCGGCCAACGTTCCTGCCGCGTTCCTTCTGCCGGCTCGAGTTGATCCATGATTTCACCATCATCCCGCCCCCGTACGATGTTCGACAAGGTTTGGGATGCACATGTCGTGCATGCCGAAGAGGGGAAGCCCACGATCCTGTATATCGATCTGCACCTGGTCCACGAAGTGACCAGCGCCCAGGCATTCGAAGGGCTGCGCCTGGCCAAACGTCAGGTCCGGCAACCGGCCCGCACCGTGGCCACGCCCGATCACAACATTCCCACGACCGACCGGTCGCTGCCGATTCTGGACCCGATTTCAAAACAGCAAATCGACACTCTACGGAACAATTGTCGCGAGTTCGGCGTCAAGCTGTACGACCTGGATAACGCCCAGCAGGGGATCGTTCACGTCATCGGCCCTGAGCTCGGCCTGACGCAGCCCGGCATGACGATCGTTTGCGGCGACAGCCACACCGCCACGCACGGCGCGTTGGGGGCAATGGCTTTTGGCATCGGCACCAGCGAAGTCGAGCACGTGTTGGCCACGCAGACGCTGTTGCAATATCGCCCCAAGACGTTCGAAGTTCGCTTCGAGGGCGCGCTAGCGCGGGGCGTAACGGCCAAGGATCTGATCCTGTACCTGATTGGCCAGCTCACCACCGACGGCGGAACGGGCTATGCCATCGAGTACACCGGCAGTGCCATTCGCGCCATGGATATGGAAGAGCGCATGACCGTGTGCAACATGTCGATCGAAGCCGGCGCACGCTGCGGCATGATCGCACCGGACGACGTCACGTACGACTATCTGCGCGGCCGTGAATTCGCGCCACGCAACTTTGACGTGGCCGTAGCTCGCTGGAAAGAGTTGCCGACCGACCCGGGTGCGAAATACGACCGCGTCCAGATCTTTCAGGCCGCGGACGTGGCGCCGCAGGTTACCTGGGGAACGAATCCGGGCCAGGTGGCCAAGGTCGTCGACAAGGTGCCGAATCCGGCCGAGCTGGCGGATGAAAACGAGCGCAAGAGTGCCGCCAGTGCGCTGAGTTACATGGGGCTCAAGGCCGGCACCCCGATCGCGGACGTGGCACTCGATCGGGTCTTTATCGGCTCCTGCACCAACAGCCGCATTAGCGACCTGCGGGCCGCGGCGGCAGTTGTTAAGGGATATCGCATTGCGGACAAGGTCCACGCCATGGTCGTGCCCGGCAGTGGACAAGTGAAACGGCAGGCCGAGGCCGAGGGGCTCGATCGCGTCTTCAAGGAAGCGGGATTCGAATGGCGCGAGGCCGGATGCAGCATGTGCCTGGGCATGAATCCCGACACCCTTTCGCCGGGCGAGCGCTGTGCATCGACCAGCAACCGCAACTTCGAAGGGCGGCAAGGCAAGGGAGGCCGCACGCACTTGGTGTCGCCGGCCATGGCCGCGGCTGCCGCGGTGACGGGGCATTTCGTCGACATTCGCGAATGGAAATACAAGTAACGCAGGTCAAAGGCCGCCGTACGCGGA
The DNA here is from genome assembly GCA_036499395.1 of Pirellulales bacterium. Taxonomy (NCBI): domain Bacteria; kingdom Pseudomonadati; phylum Planctomycetota; class Planctomycetia; order Pirellulales; species Pirellulales bacterium. Next base: position 35,391 of record DASYDW010000124.1, on the reverse strand, counting down.
CTGCATCTTTTCTTTCAGGTTGAAGTATGAAACCGTTCGTCAAGCATCACGGTCTGGTCGCGGCGATGGATCGCGCCAATGTGGATACCGACCAGATCATTCCCAAGCAATTCCTCAAGCGAATCGAGCGAACCGGCTTTGGGCAGTTCCTGTTTCAGGATTGGCGTCGCAACGAAGACGGCTCGGATAATCCTCAGTTCGAGTTGAATTTGCCCCGCAATCGGGGCGCCACGATTCTGCTGGCGCGGCGCAATTTCGGCTGCGGCTCGAGCCGGGAACACGCGCCGTGGGCGCTCGAAGATTACGGCTTTCGCGCGATCATCGCCCCCAGCTTCGCCGACATCTTCTACAATAATTGCTTCAAGAACGGTCTGCTGCCGGTGCGACTTGACGAGGCGATCGTGGATGATCTCTTCAAGCGCGCAGCACGCGAAGGATTTCAACTGACGGTCGATCTGGAAAAGTGTTCGATCGAGGACGACGCCGGCTTGAAGATCGCGTTCGAGGTCGAACCCTCGCGACGCCATTCACTGCTCAACGGGCTGGATGACATCGGCCTGACGCTCGCGCACGAAGACACGATCACGGCCTACGAAGCAGCGCACGCCGGTTAGTCGTTTCGTGAAGCGATCGCGCCCACATCCTTGCAGGAACCTGCCGTGACTCTGAACGGAAGAATTGCCCTGGTGACCGGCGCCAGCCGTGGCATTGGCCGCGCCGCGGCGATTGCACTGGCGGAAGCCGGCGCCGATGTGGCGATAAATTTCAACTCGCATCCGGAGGAAGCCGAGAGCGTGGCTGACGCCGTGCATGCCGCCGGACGCAGGTCGCTATTGCTGCCAGGCGATATCGGCGACGTCCAAGTCGCGAACGATGCTGTCGAGAAAACCGTGCGGCAGTTCGGCCGGCTCGACATCGCCGTCACGAACGCCGCTTACAGCGACCGCGAGGTTTTTCATCAGGCGGACCTCGATGGATTTCACCGTACGGTCCAGGTCACGATGTGGGGGGCGTTCTACACGCTGCGGGCCGCGACACAACAGATGATCGAACAAGGGGACGGCGGCTCGATCGTTGTTATCAGTTCGCCGCACGCCGTGATCCCGGTGCCCCGCTCGATGGCCTACAACATGGCAAAGGCTGCGATCGATCAAATGGCGCGCACCGCCGCGATCGAGCTGGTCGAAGAGCGAATCCGCGTGAACATCATCCACCCAGGCTGGATCGATACGCCCGGGGAACGCAAATTCGCGACCGAGGAACAGATTCAGCGCGGCGGCGAGAAGCTCCCCTGGAAGCGATTGGGTAAGCCCGAAGAAATCGGCCGCGGCGTGGTTTTTCTGTGTGATCCGGCGAGCGATTACATCACTGGCTCGACGCTGGGGATCGACGGCGGGGCGACGCTGCCGTGGTGGGCGTCGCGGGGCTCGGCTGTGCCGGAATAGCTCGCTCGCCGATGCGATTTTGAAGTTAGCCTGGGATTGGAACAGACGGGGCGTTGAGCACGATGAAAACCGAATATCTACTCCCCTGCCAGTGTGGACAGAAACTGGCGGTCGATCGCAGCCAGGCCGGGCTCTCGATCCGGTGCGAGCATTGCGGGGCCGAGGTGGCAATCCCGACGTTGCGTGGGCTCGAGAAGCTCGAACGCGCCACCCCTGAAGAATCGGATTCGGGCGGAGAATGGGGTACACGACAGGGGCTTTTGTTCCTGGGCACGACCATAACAACGCTTGCTCTCGCGGCTAGCGCCTTTATCTGGCTCGCGCGGCCGATCTTTCCGCAAGAGTATCACGACGCAATCATTGACGCGGCCGGTTCAACGGTCGATCTCGATCAGATGTCGCTATCGCAGACATTCGCGGTGTGGAAGGAATTGCAGCAACCGCCTGAGGTGCCGAATATCCCTGAGTACCGCGACCTGATCACGAACTTCGAGGCCGCCCGCGCAATTTTTCAGCGTCGGTTGACCATCGCCTTGGGGGCCGCTGCCTGTGGAGTGGCGGTGTTGGGCGTTAGCTTGCTCGTGCCGAAGCGTAAGGCGCCCTTACGATAGAGCCTCATCAAAGAGCTTCTACCGAACGCCGCGCCCACCTGGCCAGCGCGCTATTTCTTGCGAAAGACGCGCTTCGCGTCCGCGAGCGCCGTGCCGAGCAATTCGACCTCGGCCAAGGTGTTGTAGAAGTAGAAGCTGGCGCGGGCGCTGGCGTTGACCCCCAACCGTTTATGGAGCGGCATCGCGCAGTGGTGGCCGGCGCGGATCGCGATTCCCTGCCGATCGAGCAACTGGGCCACGTCGTGAGCATGCACGCCTTCAACCGTGAAGCTGACGATGCCCCCTTTTTCGGCCGGGGCTGGTCCGAGGATATGTACGCCCCCCACTTCACTGAGCACCTGATGGGCGCGCTCGGTGAGGATCTGCTCGTAGGCGTGAATCTTCTCCAGGCCGACGCGATTCAGATAATCGATCGCGGCCCCCAGGCCGATGGCGGGTACGATCGGCGGCGTGCCGGCCTCGAACTTGGCCGGCAATGCGGCCGGTTCGAACGAATCGAGCTTCACGCGGCGAATCATGCTACCGCCACCGAGAAATGGCGGCATGGCCTCGAGCAATTCGCGCCGCCCATACAGGATGCCTACGCCTGACGGTCCGAGCATTTTATGGCCGCTAAAGGCCAGGAAATCGACGTCCAGCGCCTGCACGTCGGTCGCCATGTGCGGCACGCTTTGGGCCGCGTCGACTAACACGACCGCCCCCGCGGCATGCGCCTGGCGAACGATTTCGGCCACGGGATTGATCGTGCCCAGCACGTTCGAGACAGCCCCGACGGCGACCAGCTTCGTGCGCTTGTTCAGCAGTGCCGAAAACTGCTGCATGTCGAGCAATCCGTCGGCAGTCATCGGCACGTGTCGTAAAACGGCGCCGCGCTCGGCGGCCAATTGCTGCCAGGGAACCAGATTCGAATGGTGCTCCATCTCGGTAAGCACAATTTCGTCCCCGGCAACGATGTTCGCCGCACCCCAACTGCGCGCGACGAGGTTGATACCTTCGGTCGTGCCATAGGTGAAGATCACCTGCTCACGGGCCGGCGCGTTAATGAACACCCGGACTTTCTCGCGCGCCTCTTCAAACAGGTCGGTGCTTTGATCGCTCAACCAGTGAATGCCGCGGTGAACGTTGGCATACTGCTTTTCATAAACATCCACGAGCGATTGAATGACTTCGCGCGGCCGCTGCGTGGTGGCAGCATTGTCGAGGTAAACCAGCGGCACGTTGTCGTGCAGACGCACCGAAAGAATCGGAAAGTCGACGCGCAGCGCCTCGGGATCGAGTGGCAAAACCGGCGTCAGCGTACTCATGGATTTTCCGCGATCAATTCTTGAGGGAAGTGCGATGTCTAGTTGGAAGAGGCCGCCGAAGGACCGGTCGTGGTTCCGTCTTTATCCACCCGCGAATAGACGGCCGCCTGCAGCACGCGCCACGACAGCAGGCAGCATTTCTGCCGATTCGGAGTCAGCTTGGCGCCAAACAGCCGCAGCATGTCCTCGGCCGTGAAATTCTTGATCTCGTCGAGCGTCTTCTGGTCGAAATGCTCGACCAGCATCGAGGCCGCGGCTTGGCTGATGCAGCAGCCGTCACCGTCGAAATAGACCTCTTGAATCTTGCCTTGCGGATCGATGGCCAAATCGATGCGCACGACGTCGCCGCAGAGCGGGTTGTCGTCTTCGTGCGAATGCGTCGCGTGCGCCACGCGCCCACGATGGTACGGATCCTCGTAATGCTCGAGGATATGTTCCTGATACAGTTCGTCTTCGTTACTGGGCATGAGAGAATGGCAGGTCGACGGGCGAATGGCCGGCGACCGAGCCCCACGGTGGTGGTCGGTCTTACGCGTTGCGATACCGGAACGCCTTGGCGGCATCTGCCCAAGTCTAGGTCCCGAGGGGAAGACCGACAACCGCGGCAGCAGTGTGCAGCCACCGCAGGTTCACGATGCTTACCGCTTTAAGCCTCGGCTAACGACAGCCAGCAGGCCACAGGACACTTCGACGTGAAGGTTGCCTTTGCCGGCTGGGAAACGCTGCGAGCCGTGCTTACTTCGGCAATCGACCGGTTTCGATCTTCGGAAAGTCGCCGGTGCAAGCCTTCATGAACTCGACCAAGTCCGTCTTTTCTTGATCCGTCAGATTTAGCTTCTTGATCTTGGGATCGAGAGTGGGGTTTGGGTGACCCCCCTTGTCGTACCAGGCCACGACTTCTTCCAGCGTCTTGTGCGAGCCGTCGTGCATGTACGGCGCCGAGAGCGCGACGTTGCGAATTGTGGGAGTCTTGTATGACCCCTTGTCTTTCTCGTCCTTCGTCACGTCATGCCGGCCCAGGTCCGGCTTCTCGACATCCATTCCCACGCCCAGGTTGTGATGCAACTCGTCGGTCAAATTCGCACCGACGTGGCAAGCCGTGCAGGAGCCTTTGTCGGTGAAAAAAATCTCGCGTCCACGCAGGGCGCTTTCGGACATCGGATGTTCGGCCGCGGCGGCCTTGGTCTTCTCGTACAGGGCCAACAGCTCCGGATCTTCCTTCAGCTCGTCCAGGTCGGCGCTGGCATAGGCCCGGAGCTGTTCGTTGTAATCGAACGGCGAGGGACCGCTGACGATCGCCCGCTCGAACGTGGCGATTGCCTTACCGATGTTGTCGATATTTACGTTTGCCCCATCACTGCCACCGAAGAGCTTGTCGAACTCCATTCGATAGCCTTCGATGCCCTTAACAGTCGCCACTGCTTGCTCGTGCGTGTTAGCCATCTCGATCGGATTGGCGATCGGTCCCACGGCTTGCTCTTCCAGGCTGCCGGCACGGCCGTCCCAGAATTGCGGACCGCTGAAAATCCGGTTGTACGAGACCGGCGAATTTCGCCCGCCCGTCTGTCCGCGCACGCCGACGCCGAATTGCGTATGAGCGGCAAAGCCTTGCTCGGGGTCATGGCAGCTGGCGCAGCTGATGGTGCCGTCGGACGACAGCCGCTTATCGAAGTAGAGCTGCCGCCCCAGCTCGATCATTCCGCGCGACATGGGATTGGCTTCGAGAACGGCCTCGGCCTGTTGGATGCCGGCGTTCAAGCCCAGTGGCAGATCGATTTCGAGCTTCTCGAGCGTTTCAGGTTTATCGAACCAGGCCTTGATCTGTTCGACCGTGAGGTCACCTTCACCGGGGATACCGGCCGTCAGGTCCGGTGAGCCGAGCAGCACGCGCTTGCTGGCGGTAGCGGCAGGAGCATCTGCCGGCTTGGAAACGACCTCTTCAGTAGTCCCGATGGGCTCTTTCGAGCCATCGGCCGATTTCTCGGTCGCTGTTTTTGCATCTTCGGCCGGTGTGGCTGCTTCGGCCTTCGTTTTCTTGTCAGCCTTGGCGGCCTTCTTCTCGGCGGGCTTTCCACAACCGATGGTTAAGGCGAACAAACAGCACGCGAGCCCGCAAACCGCGGCGGCGAAAGTGACGCGAAATCGCATGTTCGAATCCTGTGTGAGCTTGAATGGTGTGGATGCAGCGCTGGGGCGAGTGGATTGCGCCCACTGCAGGGGACGCGCGGAGGAGTTAACGCAAGCCCGGCGTCCAGGTCAGAGAGAGTATCTGATAAAATTCTAGGGTCTTCAAGCGGCGAGGCTACGGGGGTATGCCAGGGATTTCGACCCCTTGGCGGCTTTGATGCAGGCTCGCTACCGAGTTGGACTCCGGCGCAGATTCTCCGCCGACCCGTCCCCGATTGTTAGCAACGCATGAGATCGGCGGTTGCCAGCCAGATTAATTCGCCGGTGCCTGCGGCGATGGGCCCCGCAAAGCGAATTGCGGCAACCGCCCCTTTTTCGAAGTCGATCTGAGCATGTCCGGCCCCGATCAGGTCGACCGCCAGGCTACCGACGTCCGGAGCGTGCCCCACCCAGGCGACGTCCCCGGGCAGTTGGTCGCGCGTCCACTTTAGAAGCGGTTCGAGGCGGCCACCCGGCGCCAAGTTTTCGAGAATTGTCACCGGGGGGTGAGCCGGGCAGAGATCGCTAATGACCTCGGCCGTCTGACGCGTACGAATCAGTGGACTCGTTCCCACGGCCGCCGGGTGAAAACCTCGCTTCGTCAGTTTCTTAACCATCCGGCGAAATCGTTTGCGCCCTTTGTCCGTGAGCGGACGCAAAGAATCGTCGGCGTAGCGAGGATCACCCGATTGACCGGCCCAGGCGTGGCGAACGACATAGATGACCATCGAGGCAACTTCTCACAGGGTTCAAGGCAGTAGCGTGGCGCATCACGGAAACGAGCAGTGCCGGCGCGCAACACCTGCGCAGGCGTTAACAAGAGTATAGGCCCAGAAAGCCGGCCTTGGTTCTCTGTCTCCGGAGCTTTGCCGGCGGCGACAAGGGGTAAACGTCGACGCCCGGCCGCAGGACACCTGAAGCGGCGGAGGTTACTTGGCACGCCATAGTTGTCGATCGTCGATGCCCAGCGCCGTCTGGAGCGCCGCGATCTGCTTCTTGAAGCGGCGCGCATCTTGCGAGTAGCCGGCCGTGGGACGTAGTTCGGGCATTTGCCGGCACCAGTAATCGTTAAAGGCCCGCATTGCCAACTCGCGCAGATACTTGGCTGTCATCGAAGCCAGTGCCACAGGCAACGCTTGCTCGGCTCGGCAGCGGAACGAAATCGTGGTGCGCGTCTCCGCGGGGCCGAAGACGTAGCGACTTTCCAGATTTCCTTCGCACCGCGCCTCGACCAGCCACTCGGGAAAATAATGTTGCACTAGCGGCGCGTAATAGTCGCGGCCGCCATGCTTATCGCATATCACCGAGACGCGCGCTCCGGCAAGCGGCGCCATCATGTCTGAGATCAGTTCGAGCGTGATTGCGGAGAGCGCATTGCTCTTGTTGCCATGCACTTCGAGCCGGTCGTTAAAACGTTCAGGAAACACCGCTCGGCCGGCCATAGCCCGCAGTCGAACGCCGCTGCGCTCGAAACCCTTTCGCAGTTTTCCGGCAAGGCGATCGATTTCCTTCGTTTCCGCTGCTAGCGGCAATCGCGACTCGTAGTCAGCGTGCCAGGGCGCTGCATCACCACCGTCAGTCCCTTGCGGGCAGAAGCAGTCCCAGGCTTCGTGCCAGGTCGCGGGCTGCTGATCGAGTGTCGACAGCGCGATGAGGACGCCCTGCTCGAGCTGCGACAGTCCTTGCGCGGGGTTGTAGAGCGATTTCGAATCGGCAAAGGCCACGCGCCGCGGCGGCGTTCGTGTGCCGCGCTTCGCGGTGCGACAAATGCAATGTCGCAGCCGTTCGTAGAGATTTACGTCCGATGGCTCCAGCCCGTCGTCGGGGATTTCCCAAACGGTAGCCGCCACGACCAAGGGCCCCAGGGGCGGTCCATACCCGGCTTCATCCGTGCCAATTAAGAAGCTCACGTGCGGCGCGCCTTCCGTCGGCGATTCAGCCACGGCCTGCGACCATTCCAAAGGTCGCCACGATCCTACGCCGGGCTGGCCCTTTAAGATTAAGGGGCTTCATTCAAAGATGATATAGCCGGACCCTTCGGGCGTTCCGACTACGGTCGCGGGGCGCGTCCAGGATTGAAATCCCACACCTGGCACGATCCGCTGTAAGCCGAGCGCCCAGACGGTCTTTGGCCCGACAGGCTCGGACGAAAGCTGGTTCAGCGGAATCGCCGCTTCGACGGTCCAGTTTTCTTCGCCGCGCGCGGCCGCCACGAACCAGCGCGGATTCCAACTGGCGTCCCCCCAGCAATCTTCGGCCGTCCAGCCACGATGGTCGACCGACAGGTTGTAGAACGTGGTCCAGTCCCGATCCACATCCAAACGCAACTCGATTCGATCCTGCGCCGATAAATCGGCATCTCGCTCGCGGGTGCGATTCTCGGTCGGATAGTTTGCCTGCGGTGCGCGGCGGCAGTCAATCGCAACGTAGAGGAACTCTTCGTCGTAGGCCAACATCATGGTTCCCGGCCACTCGGCATCGTCCGAGAGCGGGCTAGCAAGTTCCAAACGCACTGCCTGCTGCCAGACTTCGTCCGTTAAGTCGCCATCCAAGCGAGGCTTTTCGGCCGCGCGGCGCGCGGTCGCCGCGGTTTTCGGAGGGGCGGCACCGGTTGCTTCGAACAACCATTGCTCGCCGCGGGCGCAGGCCCACCACGCGTCGCGAGGACGTGTATTGCTGACGGTGGCAAAGAAACGATCCACCTGCGGGCCTGCGGTCGCGGTGCGCGTCCTGGCAATGGCCAAGGGAAATTGAACGTGCATGTCGCTCCAGGCCTGGGCATCGATCCGTTCCAATGCCTGCGCTGCGTCGACGGCCTTCACATATCGCGCGGCTGGGCCCGTGAGCGCGGGCTGCGTTTCGCTACGACCAGCAGTTTGCACGACCGATGGCAGCGGTAGACTGACCGGCGGCGGCATCGCCGCGGGAATCAAACCGGCAGTGTTGCGTGCCACGCTGCGCGATCGGGGTTCGGGGGCCGGCTGCGAACGGATTAACGCTTCACTGCTGCTCCAATATTGCACGAGCCAGGCCAGCGACGGTGCGGCCAGCGCGTGATGCGGATACTTCTCGGCGAGAAGCTGAAATGTCGAGGCGGCGAAATCCCAATGCCCATCCGCGCGATACGTGTGCCCCAACTCGAACAATGTTTGTCCGGCCGTCTCGGGATCGAGGCCGCGCGTCAGGTCGGCAATTTGTCCGAGCAGCACGGCCGCGCCGCGGTCGGATCGCTCGGTATGCGCAAGGATTGCCTGCAGGTTGCGATGCTTCTCCGCGATTTGTCGCATCGCATCCATGCCGGCGCGTCCGGCTGTGGGAAGCTCTCGTCGCGTATCGGACGCTGGTGCCAGCGACAGGCCGCTGAAGAAATCCTGTTGCCCCATCCCTTGCCCTACGCCATCGACATACAGTCGAAAGCCCCAGGCACTGGGGGGCGCGGCGTAATGGTCGCCAAGTAGTCCACGGGCGTTGCCGGCGTAATCGGCCAGTGATCGCGCCAGTCGCGGGGCGAGTTGCGATGTGTTGACATTGATCGTGCCGAGCTTGCCGGCAGGAAGACTGCCCGCAACTTTCTTCACAGTCCAGGGGCTCAGGCCGACGTCGGACAACTGTTCGGGAAATTTCTCGCTGCTGCCGGCGTCTGCGACGGCGCGCAGCACAACTTGATTGACGAGATGCCCGAGTGGATCGTCGCCGCTGGGACTGGCGGCCGAAGTGAAGACGATTTCCGGTCTCCAAGTGCGCAGTTGGCGCACCAGGTGTTCCTCCAAGCGTTCGACCCCTTGGCCCGCATACATGCGATTCCAGCCGTCGACGATTTGTTCGACGTCGGATTGCAATCCACTCTGACGCAACGGGAAACCCCAAGTGCGCTCGGCGCTACTGCAACCGATTGCCAATAAGGCAGCGCGTTCGCGTTCGGTTTGACGTACCGCGGCCGTGGTATCTGGTTCGGCATCGCGGCGAGTGACGAGCTCGATGGCCGTGATATAGCCTTCGTTCGCTGCCAGCCGGGCCACGGCCTCGAGCGGCACGCGCTCGGCATCGCTGTACACGCCGAGTAGCGCAACTCGCTCGCGCGCGCCGTGTTGTTTTTGCCAGGTGCGACCCCCGTCGATCGTGACCAGGATCGTTCCCAGCGCGCCGACAGCCCAACCACGTTCGGCGTCGACGAATTTCAATTTGTTGATCGGCAGCGATTGGCCGGTTGGCTGACTTTCCCACGTCGTTCCGCCATCAGGCGAGTGCATGACGCGCGCGCCAGGACTGCCAGCCACCCACAAATGCGAATCGACAATTTCGACCGTTCGGAAATCGAACTGCTCGCCGGCCGGTGGTTCCTGCGGAGCTGGCTGCCACGAGCGACCGCCGTCATGTGTCGCCAGTAGCAAGCCCCCATCGCCGGCGAGCCAGCCGTCCTGGGCACTGGCCAGGCGCACGGCACGTGGCTCGCGCAATCCATACTCGGCTTGCTGCCACGGGTCGAGCCGCCGTTGGCTGATGGCCGCCCGGGCACCGCGGGCGCCGGCGATGGCGGCCACCTGCGGATTGGCAAAATCGGCGACCGTCCACTCGGCAGGTTCCCGGTCCGCGAGCGGCGTCCAGGATCGTCCTTCGTTGTCGGTGTAGAAGACGCTCGAAGGGAACAGCGCCGATGGCTCGGCCAGGGCCCAACCCTGCGGACCGAAGAATTTCACCGCGCGGAAGGTGGCGAGCAGGGTTCCCTTGTCGGCTTCCCATGTTCGCCCACCATCGACGGTGTGGAGCAGCACGCCCTTATTGGCGTCGAGGTAGGGACGCTGTTGGCCGCCGGCTGCCCAGCCACTTTCGGCATTATTGAAATGCACGCTGCGCAGCGTGCAAGCGATGCCGATAGAGATGGGCTCCCAAGATTGCCCGGCGTTTTCGGTGCGCCAAATGATGCCGCGGTCCCCGACGGCCCAACCGTTCTCGGCGTCGGCGAACGTGACGTCATGCAACTCGGCGTCTTCGAGCATTGACTGCGCAAGCAGATTGTCGGCGGCACGTAGCGTGTCGCTGGCAAAGGCAGCAACGCCGATCGCAATCACCCAGACGATGAATCGTCGCGGCAACAAACCATCCATGGCCGGGCCTCGAACTAGCTAAGAGCAGAGCATTTCAGAGCGGCTGGGATTCTAGCCGCAACGCGAGAAGCGACCTAGAGCGCCGCTCGCGCTCGCATGATCCGAGGCGGTTCTGGGCCGGGTGCTATCGCACGAATTTGAAACCCGAACGACCAACAAAAAAGCCCCCGGAGCAACGTTCGTCACTCCGAGGGCTTTGCTTTACCGCCGAGAGTCCCGTCCTTGGCTCTCGAGTTTTCTTGGTCCCACGAATCCGCAGAGTCGCGGGACCCGCACGCGGGGCTCTCCCATGTCGGGAGAATGCCCCACAGGTCCAAGCTGCTTACCGAACCGCCTCGGACAGCATCTTGGTATTCGGCACGCTGTGTCGGTTCAACAGGCCGTCCTCGTCGGTCTCGATGACCGTCGCGACCGGACCGACCTCACGCACCGTTCCCTCCATACCGCACACATGCACATGATCGCCGGCGTGCAACCGCTGCCGGGTGTAGTAGCCGGCCAGGATGCCTCCCATCACTTCCTTGCCACCGAGGCCCAGGGCCAGGGCGAACCCGGCCGAGACGGCGCCGAAGGCGATCAAGATCATGTTTTGCAACAACTCGAACTGGAACCCAAGCTGGTCGAAGGCCGCGATGAAGGTCATCAGGGCCAGCACGTAGTAGACGCCGTTGGCCAGGTGCTCGGCATAGGTGACGCCCACGCGATCCGCACTGGTCGCGACGACCCCGCGGAGGAAGGTGGCAATCAACAGGCCGATCACCACGACCACCGTGGCCACCAGCAGCTTGGGAATGTAACCGACCAAGGTTTCCATAGCCGTGGTCAACGTCGGCAGATCAAGAATGTTGAACGCCGCTGTGAGGAACACGCACATCGTGAGCCAGAACGTAAGCCGGCCGACGATCCACGACACGCTACGGTTGATCCCGACTTGGCGCATCGAGTCGAGCAAGCCGCTGCGCTCGGCGGCGGTTTGCAGGCCTAGCGAATCGCTGAGGGCCGAGGCCACGCGGTCCAGAATCCGAGCCGCGATATAGCCCGCGACCAATACGATCACCATGCCGACAACGTTGGGGGCTTTGTCGATAATCTGACCAAACGCGTGATTGAAGCTGCCGACGAGCGCATCGCGCCACGATTCGACGGTTTGCGGGAAGTCCATGATTGTTCTCCTCTTTCCGAAAATGTGATTGAGCTTGAGATTGTTGAGCGAACACGCAAAAGCTTTCGCCGTTTCGTTAGTACCACGCCGCGGAACCGCGGTATCTGTGCGGCGTGGACGAGCGAATTGTCGAGAGCGTTAATGCCTTGGATCGGGGCTACCGGCTTCTAGCGATGCTTTGACCGGTCGCCACGATCGTTGGGAAATCCTCCGGACAGTGTCAGGGCCGCCAGACCGACCACGGCCTGACCAAAATGCAAAATCGCGTACGGGACAACTTGGAATAAGAACTCGGTTATATGAACGCCCAGGAGCGTATCGTTGACGCGCTCGTGAACCTGGCGATCGAAATCGGTCGGCACCGGCGGCACGTCACGTTCGGCAAGCTGTTCGAAGATGTCAAAGCTCATGGCAGTCTCGAGAAAAGGTATCTGAAACCTTTTTTGTCGTTTAACGCATCGCGTCGCCGTGTTGTTGGTTGATCTTTTCGCGGGCGCGGCTGACTCGCATCTTGCACGCGCTCACGGAGAGATCGAATATCTCGGCCAATTCCTCGTAGCTGTAGCTCTCGGCGTATTTCAAAATCAGCAGCGCTCGATCTGTTTCGTCCAAACCCTCGAGCAGGGTCATCACGTCCATGCTCAAGTGATCGCTGTCAGGACGGGTGCCCGGCGCGTCGAGCTGGTTGCCGACGGCCGTGGTTTCGTGCCGTTGCCGGCGGCCACGTCCGCGCCGAATCGCCAGGCAGGTGCGTACCGCGATGGCATGCACCCAGGTGGCATATTTCGATCGGCCGTCGAAGCGCGTGCGATGGAGAAACAGTCGGACGAAGACTTCCTGCGCGGCATCGTGAGCGTCGGCTTCGTTGCCCAAAAGTCGGTAGCAGATCCGCCAGACACGCTGGCGAAAACGCTCGACCAAGGCGACGAACGCCGGCCCATCGGAGCCCTCGCGGGCTGCCTCTGCGGCCAAGGCCTCATCGGTTTGCTGCAAAACGTCCAAGACTGCTTCCACACGTGCGCGCCCTGTGTATTTGGCTGTCGCTCGGGGTCACTCCTGTCCACACGACGTTAGTAGCCGCCGAGGCAGGGCGCAGTCACAAGAAAGAAATGGATTGCTATTCGCGGCGGCAACCCCTGGCCGCCTAAGAAGATGTAGCTCACCTTGGCCGCCGGCCCCTCAATCAAATCCTAGGGGGCCTTGATGGGTCAAGGCGAGTTAGCAGGCCGGGGCAGCCCCGCGAGCGATACCGGGGCTCGTAGACACCTTCGGAGGACGTCCGGTCAATCGGGAATATGCCGGATTTAACGCGAAATGGGGTCGGCGAACTCAAAAGGGGGCGAGGCGCGCGTAAGTGGACGCCAGGATCGTGACTTTCCCGATCTGAACTTCGATGCGCGATGGGTGGAACATCGCCGGCGCTACGCGCTCACCACTTCAGACCGAACGCGTCGCCGCCGGAGCCTTTTCCCACGCCCCCTTTAAGCGGCGTCTTGCGCTTGCTGATAATCGGTGGTGGCGCTTCCTCAGGCTCAGGCTCTTCCTTCTTCACTGGTCCCGGACGCGCGGCCAGCGCCTTCATCGACAGGCCAATGCGTTGCTGGTCGGCGTCGATCGACTGCACTTTGACGTCGACCGTGTCCCCTTCCTTGACGATGTCACCCACGCGCCACACGCGCTGATGCGAAAGCTCGGAGATGTGTACCAGTCCCTCGACGCCCGGCTCTAACATCACGAACGCGCCGAATTCCATAATCTTCGAGACAGTGCCGCGCTGCGTCGTGCCGACCGGGAACTTGCCCGCGACGGTCTTCCAGGGATTCTCGGACAGGTCACGCAATGCCAGGCTGATCTTGTGCGTATCGGGATCGATTTTGCGAATCAGCACCTTGACGGTTTGCCCGAGCTGCAGGATGTCGCCCGGGTGCTTGACGCGTTGCCACGAAAGCTGGCTGACGTGCAGCAGACCATCGACGCCACCGAGGTCGACAAACGCGCCAAAGGCCTGCAGGCTGCGCACGATCCCTTCGCGCACCTGACCTTCGGCCAGCTCGCTGAGCAACTGATCCTTGGCGGCGGCCTTTTGACGCTCGACGACCGCTCGCCGGCTGAGCACCAGGTTGCCGCGTTCGGCGCGCGCTTCGGTGACCACGGCCGGAAATTTCTGTCCGACGAATTGTTCCAGATCTTCGACGCGATAGACGTCGATCTGGCTGGCCGGGATGAAGGCGCGAATGTTATTCACTTCGCATTCCAGGCCACCCTTGTTGTGGCCGGTCACGCGAGCTTCGACAACGACGCCTTCGCGGATGTCGCCCCAGTTAGCGGCCACGATGGCCGAGTTCGGCAGCGTGAGTTGATAAAGCCCTTCTTCACCGTCGAAACGATTGACGACGACTTCGATCGTCTGGCCGACCTGCGGAGCCTCGGGGAATTGTCGCAGCGACAACACGCCCTGGTTACGTCCACCCAGTTCGACGAACACGTCGTCGTTATGGATCGAAACGATGTTCGCCTGGTGCCGTGACTCGGGCTCCAGGTCGGCGGTCGCGGCTGTCTTCTTGCCCGGCTCGAGCACGTCGTCGAGCGATAGCCCACCGAGCGCTTCGTCGAGTTCTTGCTGTAGCTCTGGGGATAACTCGGCGCGAATACTGGGGACCGGTGTCTTTGTGACCCACGTCGTAGACGCGGGCGCGGGGGAACGCTTGGGCGGAGCCGGCGTCGCTGGCGCAGCAGTTGGAGCTGGCGCGGGTGGGCTCGCTGGAGTATCGATAACGTCGGTGTGGGCGGCCGTCACGGGCGTGGTGTGCGGTGCTTGTGAAACGTCGTGCGAAGTTTCCGTCGATGCACTCGCGGCAATGGGCGGTGCCGTCGGCGCCGACTCTACTGTGGGGCCGTCTGCTGGCGCGGCCCCTGGTTGTGCGACGGGCTTTGGCTTCGGACGCGGCGCTAGAGCCGGCGGAACGCGCGGGCGCTGGATGCGGCTCCCGGCGCGCTGCGATCCAATCGCAATCCGCGGCGGCGCGGACGTGGGATTCGTCGGCGGTGGGGCGCTGGCTGTGGTCGATGTTTCGACGTTCGCCGCTGCACTGGAAGGAACAGATGCGTCGTTCGGCTGGGGATCGGGTTGATCGCTACTCATCGCTCTGTCATCTTGGCAAAGGAATTGGCCAATTGGGCCATCGACCGCGGACCTGCGCCGCCCGGTAAAGAGGGGACATTCTACCAGCACAAATCGGCGCAAGGTAGCCAGAAGCGGGGCCAAATTAGCGGTTCGTTTTTGCCGCCGTCGCCCCCGCGGCACGCCCCCTGTCACAGTAATAAGGCGACCAAGATGAGCTCTTTTGTTCCGCCGAACTACAACGAGCTAGTGGCCCGCCTGGTCGATCGCACGGAACTAAACGACTTGGGGCCCGGCATTCGGGATCGGTCACGTCACGACGAGCTCGCGGCCCTGACCGTTGAGCAGCTTGTGGCGCCCCGCCCCGTTCGGGACCCGCAGATGGCCGAGGCCTGCCTGGCCGGCCTGTGGTTGTTGCATGATTTTCTGGACGAGTCGCACGAGATCAGTCAATCATTGGCGACCATCGAAGGAAGTTATTGGCATGGCATCATGCACCGTCGCGAGCCAGATTACGAAAATGCGAAGTATTGGTTTCGCCGCGTGCCGGCGCACCCCATTCACGACGAACTGACCATCGCGGCGCGTGACGTTGCCGCGGCGGCCGATGGGGACGATCAAGCACAGTTCTTGCGCACGCAGAAGCAGTGGGACGTGTTCAAGTTTATCGACTTGTGCCGGGCTGCCGCTGGTGGGCGCTCGACCAGCAAAGAGATTTGCCAGCGGGTGCAAAGTCTGGAGTGGCAGATGCTTTTCGCTTATTGCTGGCGGGGCGCCGGCGGTGAGCGGCCCTGAATTGCCGCGAAATCGTCGACCTAATCCCGCTATCGCGGTTGCTACCCCCACGACGGGTCCAGGCGGTATTTGCTTGTACGGCATTTTCAGGACGTCTAGAATATAAGTTCCAGGCTTGGCAATTCTCATTCGACCGCAGGACCGTTGATGCTCGACTATGATTTTGAGAACAGCGTAGGGTATTGGGTATTCGCCACTGCGCATGCCCTGAGCTGCGCGATGAATGAAGAGTTGGCGGCGCACGGTATCACGTCCCGGCAGTGGGAAGTCCTGGCCTGCATCTCGCACGATGGCGAGCTATCGCAATCCGAGCTGGCCGAGCGGATGCACATCGAAGCGCCGACATTGGTCGGTGTACTCGACCGTATGGAGCGCGACGGTTGGATCGTGCGCGTGACGGATGAAAGCGATCGCCGTCGCAAATTGATTCGCCCCACGACCCGTGCCGAAGAAGAGTGGGCCCGCATGGTCGCTTGCGGCCTGGCGGTTCGCGCTCGTGCCACTCACGGTTTGAATGAGGACGAGTTGCGCAAGCTGCGCGAAACGCTGAAGACGATGTGCGAAAACATGCACGCGCTTGTCAGTGGTCGTGTGGCTATGCCGGGCGGCCAGCCGGTTAATGGGGCCTCGGCCTAAGCCGGGCTGCAAGCCGGATTCGGGACTACTGCTGACGCGGCTTTCTATTCGGGGCTCAATAGCCTTGTACTCGCTTGCCCTGCCGCAGTGCGCGCGGCCACACTGTGATCATTATGGCGCAAGCATCTCGCACCGACGGCACACGTTGGTCCGGTAAGACGTTTGGCCGACTTTGCGTCATTGCGGCGGCGCTGCTGTGGAGCACGAACGGCCTGTTCGTGAAGTCCCACGTCTTCGACGATTGGCCGCAGGATGTGCGCGGCACGTTATTGGCATTCTGGCGCGCGCTATTCGCCGGCATGTTATTACTGCCTGCCGTGCGTAAGCCGCGGTGGGATTGGCGGCTGGTGCCAATGGCGCTGGCGTTCACGGCGATGAACGTCACGTTTCTGCAATCGATGACCCTGACCACGGCCGCGAACGCGATTTGGCTGCAAAGCACAGCTCCCCTGTGGGTCTTCCTCTTTAGCCTGACCTTGTATCGCGACGCACGCGATTCGCGCGATCTGGTACCGCTGGTGTGCGGGCTGGCGGGGGCGGCCGTGATTTTGTCGTTCGAGCTGCGCGCCAACAGCCTGGAATCGCGCGCCGGTGTCGGCGTAATGCTGGGCCTATTGTCCGGCGTTGCTTACGCCGTGGTTGTCGTCTCGATGCGGACACTGCGCGGGCATGCGGGGCCGTTTCTGGTGGCCCTCAACCATTTGGCCGCGGCGGCGCTCTTGGCGCCGTATTTTTTGTTCGTCGCCGAACCGGTCAGCGGTTATCAACTGTTGGTGCTGGCGGCGTTCGGTTTGTTCCAGATGGGCGTGCCGTATTTGTTGTTCGCTCGCGGGCTGCGCGAAATTTCGGGGCAGGAGGCAGCGGCACTGGCACTCTTAGAGCCCGTACTCGTGCCGATCTGGGTCATGCTAACGCCCGGCGGCGAGCGGCCAGCCTGGTGGACGGTGGCCGGCGGCGCACTGATTCTCACCGGTTTAGTCGTGCGCTACGTGCAAACGAAACGGACCGCTGATGTGGAAATGGCCAACGAGCAGAGCGCAAAGCCGGAGTGAGTTAGCAAACGATTTCGACGTTTCGCGCTTACGCGGTTTTGACGGATTTAACGCAAACGTAAAGAGTAGTTCCCCTGGTAATTCTTCTTCACGTTTTCATCGGAGTCTATCTCGAATTCGACCGTTAAGTCTGGCCGTTGTAAAGGGCTGACGTTTTCCAAATCCTCATAGACCACCTCTTTGATCTGATCGATGGTTCCGTCCAGCGAGCGATCATGAATATCCGAATCCTTCTTGAAGAAGACGTATGCGCGAAACTTCGTTTTTCCTTCAACTAGTAGGTGAAGGTCGACGAGCTGAAACTTCTTCTTGACTCGACGTTTGATTGCTTTTATCGCGCTGTAGAGCCAGTTGGACTCTCTCCTCATTGCTTGCATGGCGCGGGCAACTTCCTGCTCGCTTGGGCCATGTTGCCCGCGACTGTCACGCGAATTCCGACGATTGCCTCCCCGAAGCAAGAAGGCAAGCAGGGCACGGGCCAATTGTAAGAGCAAGAAGAGCATCCGTGGAGATCGTTGCTGTCGAATGACGCAAGAATGATCGAACGCAAAGCACCTCGTAATATGGCACTGGCCATCCGGCTTTCGTTCGCCATTTAAACCGACGCACGACGCCACAGAGCATCGCTACGATTCGTCAGTTTCCGATCGCGCTGATCGGATTCGGCGCCAGGCATAAGACCGGGATTGCCAGCGACGCTAACCCCAGAATGCGGCGCCCCCAGCCGAGTTCAACCTGGTCGTTGGCCGTCGGCGGATGTTGCACGCCGATCATCGTGACCAAGAAAAGCATCACGAGCCAGCCGTACACCCCGGCGAAAAAAATGAAACAGACCGCGGCCACGACCACGCCGCGCGCCAGCCAAAACGACCCGCGGCCAAACAGCGAATACGAAACGTGTCCGCCATCGAGCTGACTGATAGGCAGCATGTTCAAACCGGTAATCAGCATGCCAACCCAGCCGGCCATTAGTAGAGGATTGATTGCCAGCTCTTGGCCGGGGAGCAACTCGGGATGCAATTTCTGCATCATCAATTTAAAGAGCAGCGGGTCTTGTAGATGGTAATCATGGGGATCGAACTTAAAGTTCATCGGGATGGGTATGGCCTGCTGAATGCCGATCCAGGCGATAGGTAGCGCCACCAGCAAACCGGCCAGCGGACCGGAAAGGCCAATGTCGAAGAGTTCCTTGCGGTCCGCTTCGGAACCTTGCATGCCAATGACGGCGCCCATCGTTCCCAACGGCGTGAACGGCATGGGAATAAAAAAAGGCAAGCTGGCCGGCACCCCGTAACGCAGTGCTTGCAGGAAATGCCCCATCTCGTGCGCAAGCAGGATGGCCATCACGGCCGACATGTAGATGAATCCGTCTTGCCAGCGACCGATAAGAACGACGCCATCGGCCACGCCCCCGAACTGCGGAAAGACGCGATTCACGAAGTCATGCCGCATGAACTGGATGTTGGGCGAGCTACCGGCCCAGAAGGTCGCGACGCAGGTCAGCCCGAACAGCAACAAGGGCGCCAGGATCTGCTGCCGCGTTCGCGACCGATAGCGCCGTCGCGGCGGCGGCGGTGGAATGTCGATCGCGGGCGTCGGGGTCGACGACATGACCGTAATCGTGCCGGGGATGGGATAATGCGGCTGGTCAGCGAGCGGGTCGTGGGGCGTGTCCATTGAGGCAAACTGAATGAGGATTACGGTGGGGAGCGAACACTGATCCGTCGCGCTGTCCGCCGCGCGTAGCTTACCAGTAATCATACGTCGCGACGACGGCCGAGGATCGTCCCGGCGAGCCGGCCAAACCGGTGTGACGGTGTCCCGGGCCGGCTTTTTGCGGCACTCGTTGGCGCCCGCTGCAAGCGAGACACACTGGGTGGCGATCGCGCGAACGGCCGATCTTTCACGCGGGGTCTTGGACAGACAGCTTCTTATATTGCCCCGAACACCAGCGCGGAATGTCGTTCTTGTACCAGCGCGAGAACCAGCTTTCGCTGGGGCCGCCGGGCAGGTTCGTCCACGCCTCGGGTGCTTGCACGTCGGCGACGAAATGATACGACGGCGCAAAAGTGGTTTCGCGCGTCGCCGAGCGCAGCAGGTGGCCTTGGAAGGGGGTCGCGTGGCAGCCGGGCATCGGCATGTCAGGCGTATGCAATCCCAGCGTGCGACCGACGAGCTGCCCTTCAAAAAAGCGATTCGTAAAGCTGAAGGCGTTGGTCACGCTCCACGGCTGGTCGGCTTCGCCCGCGAGCGCCGCGGCGGCTTTCCGGATCAATTGCCCTTTATCGCGCCCCTCCCACCACAGGCTGTCCGCTTTTGTCAGTAAACGATCAATGCTGGTAATGACCGGCATCGCGAAACCGACACGCGAACATAAATACAGCATGCGCCGCCAACCAAGTCCGCGATGCTGACCCGTGTCTCCGCCAAAAACTTCCAGCAGCACGTTGCGATAGAGACGCGAGAAAAGGGTCGCCTCGACGCAGTGCGGGTCGTAGTTGCACTGCCAGGCCGAAAGCCGACTCTTGATTTCGCCGTCGGGAAGCTCGGGCAAGAACACTTCGAGCAAATCGCGCGCTTGCAAACTGACGACGTCATATTGCAAGGCTTGCATGTCCTTCAGTGTCGCCTGATCGAGAGCAGCCAGCCGTTCCTCAATGCGTCGCTTGCGATAGTCGGGCACCGGTAACGTCACGAGTGATGCGCCATTGGCGCTCAGCAGTCCTTCGTTCGCGCTCGATACGTAACCTCTCGGTGGATCATAGACGCGTGGCAAGAGATCTGTCGGCATCCAGCCTTGCCAGTGATTCGATTCGTCCCAGGCCGGAATCGGCAACAGCCCGCTGTGTCCATTGCCGCGCACGGGAAACCGGCCATTCGCCTGTCGGCCGATGTGCCCTTCGTGGTCGGCGAGGATCCAGCACAGTGTCGGCTGCGGACATTCGCGCACCAGGTCCATTGCTGACTGTGTCGTGGTGCAGCTCACCAGCTCGAGCCAGGTTTGCATGCAGCGTTCGCCGCCGCCGGAATCGCCTGTCCAAGCGGTCAGCAATTGGTACCCTTCGCCAACCTGATTGGGATCGCCGTCCAGCGTACCGATCGAGTTGTAGTAGACGTTCAGGCGCTCGGGCTCGCCCCCTTTGCGTAAGATCTTTTCTTCGCGGATTCGAAAGTCGAGCCACTTCTCGCCGCGGCGATATTGCCAGCGTCCTTCTTCGCCGATGCGGCAATCCTCGATGAAGTAATCGCTCGTGTCCCCTTTCAGATAAGTCACGCCCCAGGCCAGCCGGCTGTTGCGAGCCACGGCGAAAAACGGGCAGCCTGGCAGCGTGGCCCCCATGAGCCAATCGTCGTCCCACCGCAGCACGGCTTCGTACCACAGGGCCGGCAGGCGATTAACCTCCAGATGCGGGTCCGATGCGAGGAGGGCGCCGCCGGAAGCACTGCGCGACGGCGACACGGCCCAGGCATTGCTGCCCGCTAATCTTGGCAGGTCGGTCAGCAGCTCGAGCGCTTCGTCCGAGAGGCGATTCGAGATTTTGATCTGCGACAGCAAATCAAAATCCGCCTGATCCAGTAGCGGCTCGAAGAGCTCTCGCAAGCAATCGCGGTCGACGCCGGTCTGAATGAGCTCGAGCAGAATGCGCTCGTTTTGTTGCTGCCCGACGGCCAAGCCGCCAAAGGCCAGCAGATTGCCGATCAAGAGCACCGCTTGTTGATTCCAGGGATGCATCTGGAAGCCGGTCGCCCACATCGGCAGCGAGCGGCCGTACTGCTTCATGCCGTCGTTGACCCCTTCGCAATAGGCCGTGACGTTGCCGAAAGTGACGTCGTCGAGCCGTTGCACGTCGTGCTCGAGATTCAGAAACAGCCCGGCACGGCGGAAGAAGCGATCGGTTTCGAGCAGCTCAGGCTTGTCGGCAATAAGTTCGGCCGAGCGGCCACTGGCCACGGCGTGGCCAAACAGCATTTGCGTCGGTCGGTCGACGGCGTGCAGAAAGCCCAGGCCGTACAGGGCGCTCGGGAAAGAGCTGGCGGTGATGTGAGGGACGCCGTTCTCGTCGCGCGCCGCGGTGAACCGCCGTCGAGGATTCTTGATCCGTAGGGGCTTCATGGATGCGGACAAATGCGGGAACGGTCCGGGACCATCAAGTCTAGCACCGCCCTCGGCGCGAGTTCAGCGGCGTCCGCCGAACGCCGCACGCGAGGGCACAACGAAGCAACACGCGCGACGGGGCAATAGACACTGCGGCCGTCGCGCAAGCGCCCCCCCTTTTTTGAGAATGCGAAGAACTCGGGTTAAGACTAACCCTTGCGGTGCCGGATCTTCGACCGCATGCGGCGCTTTTTCCGACCCACCTTGCGTCGCCCTTTTCCCGTTTTCTTCGTTCCCACGCGTGTCTCCGAATCAAGAAGTTGGTGCGTCCGAGAACCTTGCCCGGCGTATCAAGTACGCTCCGGGGGCAGAGGTTCATAAGGACAAATCATAGCAAATCGGCGGAGGCTCGCTCAAGGGCGTCGCAAAGGGCTACTATTCGCGGCTTTTCATTCATTTTCGGCCGGGGCACTCCAACGCCGCGAGTCGTCCAGCGAGTGCCGGATCAACACCAGCAGGGCCCCCGGATCATAGGGCTTGCGGACGAAATATTGGCAGCCCGCGGCCCGCGAGCGGCGAATGATATCGGGGCGTACCATGCCGCTGAGCAGGATCACCGGCGTGCTGGCGGTAGCTGGTGCGTCGGCGAGTTCCTGGCACAGCGAAAAGCCGTCGATGTCCGGCAGGCGAAGATCGAGGATGATCAGGTTCGGCCGGTCGCGGTGGGCGGCCGTGCGCCCCTGGCTACCGGTTCCGGCCAGGCTGACTCGGAAGCCCTGCTGACGCAACTGGGATGACAAGGCCGAGACGATCGCATCTTCGTCGTCGATGATGAGGATCCGATCCGCCTCGGTCGCTGTCAGTTGGCAGGTCAAAGTCTGATGCATGGCCTCGGGTGGGTGTTCGGTGACTGGCATGATCGGATTGCTCGACGGTTGCGGTCCGCGGCGGGGCGAGCGGACCAAGGTAGGACGCTAGGTCGCTCTTGCAAATCGTGGGGCGCCACAACGGGTCTAGTGTCGTGGCAAGGCGCAAGAAACGGGGTAGGCCAACATCCGGCGAAGCCGTGCAACACTAGGTCGCCGTTGGCGGCGGTCAAGAGTTACCGCGAAACGATCCGAAATCAGCCAATCAACCGCGCGGAAAGTTCGAGTTTGACGATTGTGCCGCGTCGGTGTGGGCCGGGAAGTGCAACGGCGCAAGGTTATACGGTAACTTTCGCGATACCAAGCCTTGGATATCGCCTTAGCGATTCTTCCAGTCGATGCCTGACATTGATGCCAGGGCCAACTCCAGCGCGTGCGTGCCATCGCGCGAATGTCCTTGCGCGGCCAGCGCTATGTACAACTGGTGCCCAAGCGCCAAACCGGGCATGCACAGGTTCATCCGCTTCGATTCCGCAAGCGCGATTCCCATATCCTTGATGAAGTGCTCGACGAAGAAGCCGGGATCGAAATTGTTGGCGATAATTCGCGGTCCAAGATTCGACAGCGACCAACTGCCGGCAGCGCCCGGCGCAACGGACTTTAGCACGGTTTCCAGGTTCAGCCCCGCGCGGTAACCGTAAAGCAGCGCCTCGCAGACGCCGATCATGTTCGTGGCGATCAACGTCTGGTTGACCATCTTCGTGTGTTGGCCGGCGCCGGGCCCGCCCTGATGAATGATCGTCTTACCCATCGCTTCCCAGCAGGGACGCAGCGATTCGACGATCGGAGCTTCGCCGCCGATCATGATCGACAGCCGAGCCTCGCGAGCCCCCACGTCCCCGCCCGAGACCGGCGCGTCGACACTGTACACACCACGTTTGCTGGCGGCCGCGGCGATCTCTTCGGCCAGCGATGGCTCGCTGGTGGTCATGTCGACCAGGATATTTCCGGCCTTGCTGCCGACGAGCGTTCCCTGGGCGCCCAGAACCACTTCCCGGACGTCGCTGGGGTAGCCGACGATCGTGAAGATGACGTCCGAGTTTTCGGCCACGCTCTTTGGCGTGTCCCCCCACTTTGCACCTTTCGCCAATAGTGGTTCGGCTCGCTGACGAGTGCGGTTGTACACGGTGACGGCAAAGCCGCGATCGAGCAGATGCCCGCACATGCTCGACCCCATCACGCCGGTGCCGATCCATCCCAAACGGGTCTTACCTGGTGCGATTTCGGGAATTGCCATTAGGTGGTTCCTCTGCGGTCGATTGCGGGAAGCGGGGCGTGCGCGGCACGCGACCAATGAGCCTGTCGCCGGGAGTATAACGGCACAGCGGGGGCGTGTCATGGAGCGAGAGCCGGATGCTGTCCGCGCTCGAAGCCGCCGGCTTACCAGCGCTCTTCTGGTCGGCGGAGGATTTCGCTGACGATGATGGCGTCGCGAATGGTTTGCGGGTCGCGCAGCAATGCGGACACGCGATCGGCCGGTACATCGGCCAGCTCACTGGTCGCGGTCTGGACATCGCCAAGCGAGCCGACGTTGTGACCAAACACCTGAGTGAGATGCGATTGCATGGCCGCTTCGGCCTGCTCGACTTCCTTCGGTTGCACTCCACCGAGGTGGCGCGAGCCGATCGAAGCGGAGAGCGTCGGTGCGAGCGTGCGCGGCGTATTCGACGGTTGTGTGGTCTCGGCCACAGCTGCGCCGGCCCGCCGCGCTTCGGCGGACCCTGGCTTGCGCACGACCGACGGAGGCTGCGGCGGCATGGCAGGCGCAGGGGTGCGGGTGGTATGTCCCGAACGTTGCTGTGCGGCACGGCGCAGAAACTCGCTCACCTCGTCGTCGACTCGCTGCTTGTCGGCCGGCGGAGGGGGCGGATTAACGCGCGCCTGTTGCCGCGCTTTGGCCTGTCGGGCCGCCGGGGATTCGCCCCC
The DNA here is from genome assembly GCA_036499395.1 of Pirellulales bacterium. Taxonomy (NCBI): domain Bacteria; kingdom Pseudomonadati; phylum Planctomycetota; class Planctomycetia; order Pirellulales; species Pirellulales bacterium. The sequence goes on along the minus strand of DASYDW010000124.1, from coordinate 11,046 downwards.
CAGCAACCGGTTCAGCACCCACACGGCGAACATCACGGCCGGGACGAGGAACCTTAGCCATTCGACGTCGGCCCATAGCGGGGCGAATGCGATCATGATTGCGCCTTCTGGCCATTGCGGGCGGGCGTTCCGCTGCCGGCGATCGCGGTTCGCATTTCGGTGTCGGCCTGCACGTTGCGCAACTTGTAATAGTCGAGGATTCCCAGCTTGTGCCCACGAATGGCGTCGGCGATCGCCTTGGGCACCTCGGCGTCGGCCTCGACTAGCTTGGCGCGGCTTTCCTCAATCTGGGCGATCATTTCCTGCTCTTGCGCCACGGCCATGGCGCGGCGCCCTTCGGCGTTTGCTCGCGCCACGCGCATATCTGCTTCGGCCTGATCGGCCTGCAGGCGGGCGCCGATATTGTCGCCGACGTCGATATCGGCAATGTCGATCGACACGATCTCGAACGCTGTTTGCGAATCGAGACGGCGGGCGAGCACTGCCTTCGAGATACGGTCCGGGTTGGCCAGCACCTCAAGATGTGTTTCGGCCGAACCGATGGCGCTGACGATGCCTTCGCCGACGCGGGCGATGATCGTCTCTTCGGTGGCGCCACCGATCAGTTGTTGCAGGTTGGCCCGCACAGTGACGCGCGCCTTCACTTTGAGCTGAATACCGTTTTTCGCGACGGCGTCCAAGGTTTGACGCGCTGACCCGCGCGGCGGGCAGTCGATCACTTTCGGGTAAACGCTGGTCTGTACGGCTTCGAGCACGTTGCGCCCGGCCAGGTCGATGGCTGTCGCAAGTTTGAAATCGAGATCGATTGTCTTGGCCTTGTTGGCGGCGATGATGGCGCGAATCACTAGCGGGACGTTTCCGCCGGCCAGGAAGTGCGCTTCGAGCGCTTTGCTGGTGATGCCCGTCGACTCGCCCAGGCCGGCCTGCACCGCCATGATCTTGCTGCGCACCATGACCGTCGGGTTGACCTTGCGAAAGGTCATGCCGAGCAAATCGAAGATGCCGATGCCGGCGCCGGTCGTTACGCTCTGCACATAGAGACGAAAATAACGGGCGAAGATCGCAAAGAAGATCAGGCCGCCAATGAGCATGGCGAACAGGATCACGATCCAAATCACGTTACCAACCTCGGCCTGGCCCAAGAGCGCCATGTCTGTCCTCAAATGACGGGCGGATTTCTCCGCGGTTTCATCGCGCACTGTGGGCGCGGTACGATCAATTGTAGCGGCGCATTTGTGCGCGGGTGTTACCCCCCGATCGCTTGGGGGTTTCACCCGGCCGAGGAAGCGAAGCAAACCGACGTTTTACGCCGGGAAAATCGCGGGATTCCTCGGACGCAACCCGCTATCAGGCAAGGGGATCGTCGAATGGGTCCAGGCCGATCGATTCGATCGACTGGTCCAGTTCGGCCGGATGAGTCTCGACGTGGGGTCGTTCTTGAGTTGGTCGGACAACGACGCGGGTGCCGCGCACCTCGACGACCTTCACCCAACTGCCGGCCTCGATTGCCATCCCTTCGCTGAGGGCGTCGACGATCGTGCCTTCGATGTCGACGGCGCCGCTGGGAAGCATCAGGGTCCGCGCCTTGCCGAGCTTTCCGACCAACGCCTTCAAGTTTCGTCGCTTGTCGCTATCTGGCAGGAAGTCGTCCCCTTTGGGAAGGGGTAACAGGATGCGGCGCCCCATGGGGGTTTTGGGCCATAACTGCAGTGCGAAGATTAGTCCCGCCGGAACGGCGAACACGGCAAGTCCAAGGAAGCCAACGCCCGACCAGGGACCGTGCCGAAAGGCGAGATAAACGGCGGCCAGCATCGAGGCCATCGACATGAACCCCAGCAATCCGCCCGAGGGGACGAACACCTCGAGCATCGCCAGCGTTAAGCCAACGGCCAGCAAGATGGCGGCCCACGACAGATAATCCATATTCCTGTCTCGGTCGCGGCCCGCCGCGTTGCCGCGGAGGCGGCGTGTTGTGTCGCTCGATGGAAGTGACTCGCTGCCCGTCTAGTACAGCCGAAGTTCGCGGCAAACGTCAAAATTTCAGTACGTGGCGCGAAGGGCAAGAAAGAATTTTACGCCACCTGACGCACCAAGACCCGATTACCCCGCACCTCGACGACGCGCACCGGTTGGTTTCTTTCGATCACCTCGCCATCGGCGATCACATCGACCAACTCGTCGCCTATCTGCGCCTTGCCGCTGGGTAGCAGCGGCGTCGTCGTAACGCCTTGCATTCCTACTAGATGCTCAAATCTCGCGACCGCCTCGCGCTGGTGAATCACGGACAGTTCCTCAGGCGTTGGGGGGGCGAGCATCATGCGATTGAACATCGGCGCGTGCGGCAAGTACCGGTTCATCAAAATCGCCAGTGCCACGACCCCGGCACCGACCGAGGTCAGGGCTAGCAGGCTGTTGCGCAACTGCGCAACCTGGTACGCGTTGCGCGGCAGCACGAAAGTCTGACTGGCCAGCACCAAGGAAACGATTACGAGCAACCCACCCGCAAGTCCGAACACGCCTACGCCCGGCAAAACGAAAATTTCGAGCATCAGGCAGACCACGCCGGCCAAAAACAGCAACACCTCGAGCCAACCTGCCGTACCGCCTAAATAGGCGATCCAGAAGTAAAGCAGGAAGCAGAGGGCCGAGATCAATCCGCCAAGTCCGATGCCCGGGGCCTGAAGCTCCGCGTATAGAGCCGCGCCTCCGACCAGCAACAACAACCAACTGATGCCCGGCGAATTCAAGGCGTCGATCAAGATATGGGCCCAGCTCGGCTCGACGAGCGCCGGGTCCCCTTCGAGTCCGTAGAGATTCTTGAGCTCTTCAAAGTCGCGAGCCAGATAGCGGGCCACGCCGTATTGTTCGGCTTCCTGGCCGGTAAGTTCCAGCGGCTGACCGCGGTGTCCGATCTCGGCCCCTTGTTGCCAGCCATCGGCATCGCCTTGCGCGGCGAGATCCTCGGGCGTGAAATAGTCGATTAAAGCGTCGCGCACACGGGTATAGCGGTACACCGTGACCGAGGGATCGATCATTGCTGCGGCTATCGCCGGCGCGCGCCCCTTGCGTTTGGCAATGTCACGGAGCGAGCCGGCGATCAACTTTACATCGACGTCATCGGCGAGCATGTCCCCTCGGCCACCCAGCGTCGCCTTCGGATGCATTACGATCTGATCGGCCGCCAGGGCGATGAACGCCGCGTCGGCGCGCGCGGCGTTGGGAATGTAAGCCACGGTGCGCCGCTCGCCCGGATCGAGGCTCGTTAGGAAGTTCGCCAAGTTGATACTGTCGGTCGCCGAGCCCCCTTCGCTGTCGATCCACAGGCAAAAGAAGTTGGCGTCGTGATCTTGTATCTGGTTTTGGATCAGGGCCTGCGTTTGTTCGGCCAGCTTTGACGTGATCGGTCCACGGATATCGATGCGGACCGGTCGCCAGTCACCGTCGAGCGAGGGATCGGCCTCGACCGCTTCGCGCGGCAGTCCGAGCGCCTTGGCAACGTCCGCACGGCTGGCCGCCAGGCTCTTCACGAAGCCCAGCTCCCAGGCCCGATTGCCGGTAAAGATGCCGGGCTGCCCGGCTGGCTTGATGACCTTTGGCTTCTCGAACGACTTCTGCTTGCGCAGCTCGTCGAGTCGCGAGGCCAGCGCGTACTCGCGGCTGACGTCGGTCTCGACCATCACCAGCTCGACCGCTGGGTCCAGTAGCGCGAGCGCCACGTCGCTGGGGATGTTCATCCGGCGATTGGCGATGCCGACGTAGGCGTTGCGCACCGAGGGCTCGATGACCTTTTCGTACTCCCCCGCCTTGCCGATCTCGGCCTCGGGGCTCATCACGATTTCGTCACAGGCCATCGCCACGAGCACGGCATGCCCGCTGATCGTCTTGGGAATCCAGGCGACGGTCGTGGCGCCGTTCAGTGCGGGGCCTGACAGGAAGTTCGCCAAGTCATAAGCCTCGCCGAAATTCGCCCGGCCGGGCTCGATCTCGAAAATGAACACCGGCCATTGCCCGGCCCGCTTAGTCTCGGCTAGCACCGAGTCGACGACCCGGCGGATTTGATTGTCCACCTTGTCGGTGATGGGCATGGGAACGCGCACCATGCGCCCCGCGCGCCGTTCAGGGGCAGGAACTGCGGCCGCCGGTGCCTCGGACTTGGCCTCGTTGGCACCCTCTTGGGCGAGGGCCACCAGCGGCATCGAGCCATAAAAAGCGAGGGTGAAAACCGCAGCCAGGAGTTGCGCCAACACCTTGGCCTTCGCCGGCCACCGAAGAGGGCAACGACGCAAAAACCAACTCCATTCGATCGACGGCGGTCGCATGATTGTCGCGCACAAAGTGTCTCGTCAAAGCAGCGTAAGTATTTACGCACTTTGGCCTTTGGCAACGGTAGATTATAGGGGTTCGGAGGACCGAGTCAATTCAGCGAACGGCCGTCGAGGGCGCAGGAAGGCACCCGCGCAAGGGTAAAGATTGATGGCATAAGGCGATCGGTGAGCGGACACGAACTTAAATCGCCAACGCGATCAGACGGACAGCCACGACCGGTCGCTTTTGCAGCGCGGGTAACTCACTGTTCACGGGCGAGCAAAGCGCTATTTAACCGCGGGCGCTCTTGGTGGCGCCGCCTTCGCGCGAGCGTCGGCCGTGGGGGCCTGGGGAGGCTGAGCGGATGGCGTTGCCCCGGCAGGGGCCTCTTCGACGACATGCTGCCAACCGAGCGGCGTCGTGGGGCGACTGAAGAAGCCTTTGATCTGGTCCCACGTTCCATTGACCTTCGTCGTTTCGAAGACGTAGACCTTGTGAATTTGCGGATTGGGATCGAACAATCGCAATGCCACGGGGAGCATCGTCTTGCTATCCAGGATGACCTGCACGTGATGAAAATTGGCCGCGTCCTGCTGCCAGCGTGGCCAGGCTTCGATCCAGATTTGGTTCTTTTCTTCGGGCGGAGTAAAGATGCGCATCACGTATCGCTGCTTCATCGCTTCGGCCTGAGCGCCGAAGACAAACGGTAGCGGACCGTTCGCGATCGCCTTGCCCTGCAACTCTTTGGGGAGCCGGTACTCTTTCAGCTTCTTCTGCTTAACGTCGAATTCGTAGATTGCCAAGCCATCGCACATCCAGCGTTCCTCGCCCCCTTTGGTCATTTGATATGACCCCTTATCGGGCGAGGCGAATTGAATCGTCCCTTCGCACCTGCGTTTTTCCCTCGGCGGCTCGCCTGGAGCAGCTTTCGGTCCGAACACGGCGTCGTACTCGAACATCGTGAAGGTGGTCGTCAAGACTTTGATCGATTCGCTCTTCTGTTCCCACGCGGCCAGAACCTGGTCGAGTTCCGCCTGCTCGGCCGCTGACAATGCGGGGCCGGGTTGCGGTCCGGTGGGGGGCTGCTGCCGACCCGGTTGAGCTTGGCCGGGGCCGGGGAGTGGCTGCTGATGTTGCGCCTGTTGCACGCGAGTTGCCGGGGCTGCCGCCGCCGTTGCGGGGGCACGCATTCCGGGCTGCTGTGGCTTGTTCGACGGTGCCTTCCCAGGTTGCCCCTGGTGGAGCGCCGCCGACGGGGGCGGCATGGCACCCTGCCGTGGAGCGCCGGCGATCGGCCCTTGTGGCGCCGCTTTGCGAGGGGCGCCGGCGGGAGCCTTCGCCCCTGACGCCTGCGTGGACGTCATTGGTGGAATTTGCACGCGCGGAGGATTCGTTGTCGGGGCCGTCGCATCGCCCTCTTGCCCGCGAGCTGCGGACGCCAAGAAGGCCGAGCTGCCCAATGCCAATCCAACAAGCATCTTGCGCGGCAAAACCATGTGTCGATGTCCCTTCAAGTGACGGACGAGAACGACGGTACGCCTGGACATTCGCGCAAGGACTGCAGCACTGCCCTGGAGACCGTCGCCGAAGCGGGCGGGGATTCTAACAACAACCGCGGAAGGGACCTAGAGCGATTCGGCAAGCCAGGCGAGCAAATCGGTAGCCTGATCGAACGAGGATAAGCAATAGTCGGCTTCGTCGGCGCCGTGCGCTGCCAGCGGAGGGCCGCCGGCCGTGTACAGGATCGTGCGTACTCCGGCACGGTTGCCCGCTTCGATATCAAAGCGAAAGTCGCCGACGAGGGCTACTTGCGATGGCGCGAGTCGCCAGCATTCGCAAATTCGCCAGATTGCCGTTGGGTCGGGCTTGGCCGGTGCGTCCTCGCGGGCCACGACGGTATCGAAATCGAGAGCCAGACGTTCAATGGTTGCCAGCGTCACGGCCCGCGCGTTGCGCGTGAAGATCGCGCGATGAAGGCCACGCTCGGCCAGGGTCGAGAGAAACGCCGGCACGCCAGGCATCAGCGTGGCCCGGCTAGCTCCGGCCCATTCATGGCGGGCCAGGATCGTACGGCAGCGCTCGGCGTCGGGTTCCGGTAACGCCTCGATTGCTTCAAGCAGCGCCAAGCCCGGGGGTAATTGCATTTCGCGCCGCATGGCCTCGAAATCGAGGCCCGAGTCGACCAGCGTGCCGTCCAGGTCGAAGATCACACCGCGCACAGACATGACGAGAATCGCTGGCAGTGGGTGGATTCAATGCGCGTCGGACGCATGCACCGGCGACGACTAACGATCTAAGCAGTCAATGGCATGACGCTTTTGCTTCGCTCTTCTCACCGCCCGCTGCCGACTGCCGACTAATTAAGAGTCGCGCGCGTCTTCCAGGTAGGTGTAGCCTTGCAGGCCATCTTCGTAAAAACGAATCAGCCGGCCGGCTTGCTGGAAATCGAGGCGATTTTCCCGCACGGCCATTTCGACATCGTTGCGGAACTGGCGGACCAGATCGTTGGGGTCCCACTCGACGTAATCGAGGACTTCGCGAACGGTATCTCCCTTGATCACGGTTTCGAGCACGACCTCGCCGCTGTCTCCCAGGCTGACATGCACGGCGTTGGTATCGCCGAACAGGTTATGCATATCGCCAAGAATTTCCTGATACGCGCCGAGCAAAAATGCGCCGAGGAAATACGGTTCGCCATTGAACGCGTGCAGTGGTAGCGTGCGCTTCACATCACGGCGATCGATGAACGAGTCGATCTTGCCGTCCGAGTCACAGGTGATGTCCCCCAGCACCGCATGATGCGTCGGCTGCTCGTTCAGCCGGTGGATCGGCATCACGGGGAACAACTGCTTGATGGCCCAACTGTCTGGCATCGACTGGAACAGCGAGAAATTGCAGAAATAGGTCTCGCTCAAAAGCGCGTCCAAACCGAGCAGATCCTCGGGCACGAAGTCGAGTTGCCGGACCAGCCGCTGCATCTTACGGCAAATCGCCCAGAACAAGTTCTCCGCCAAACTGCGCTGATCGATGGGCAAGTAACCGCCGCTGAACAGGTTCATCGCCATGTCGAGCGCTTGCTGCGCGTCGTGATAGCTCTCCAGCAGGTTGCGAGCCGTGAGGTTATTGAGCGCGCCGTAGAGGTCGATGATCGGCTGCTCGGCCTCGGCCGGCGGCTCGCTCGGTACGTCGCTCTCGCCCAGGCCCGACACGCCCAGCACATTGAAAATCAAGGCGCTGTGATAGGCGACGATGGCTCGGCCGCTTTCCGAGACGATCGTCGGATGAGGCACGCCGGCGTCATCACAAATGCTTTGAATGTGATACACGACGTCGTTGGCGTATTCCTGCAGCGAGTAATTGACGCTCGATTCGAAGTTGGTCTGCGAACCGTCGTAATCCACTCCCAGGCCGCCGCCGACATCCATGTACTCGAGCCCCGCGCCGCGGCTGTACAACTCGGTATAGACGCGGGCCGCTTCGTTCAGCGCTTGCTTGATGTGGCGAATGTTCGGAATCTGGCTGCCCAGGTGGAAATGCAGCAGCTTGAAGCAATCCTGCATGCCGCGCTGCTTGAGCTCTTCAAGCGCGCGCAGAATCTCGGTAACCGTCAGTCCAAATTTGGAGCGGAAGCCACCAGAACCCTGCCACCGGCCGCCGGCCTTGGCAGCCAGCTTCACGCGCATGCCGATCTGCGGGCGGACGCCGACCTTGGCGGCGTACTCCAGGATCAATTCCAACTCGGTGTATTTCTCGACCACCGGGATGACGCGGCGGCCGATCTTCTGCGCGAGCATCGCCATCTCGATGAACTCGGCATCCTTGAAGCCGTTGCAGATGATCGGTGTGTCATTCGAGGCCAAGGCCACGACCGCCAATAGCTCGGGCTTCGAGCCGGCCTCGAGCCCGAAATTAAATGGGCGGCCGAAGTTCAGCACTTCTTCGACCACCTGCCGCTGCTGGTTGACCTTGATCGGGTAGACGCAGAAGTAGTTGCCTTTGAACTGGTGATCCTTCATCGCCTGCGCGAAGGCGCCATGAATCTCGCCCAGCCGGTGCTTGAGCACGTCAGCAAAGCGGACCAGGATCGGCAGGTCGATGCCGCGAAGTAGCAGCGAGTCGATCAGCTCTTTGAGATCGATCGAACGCTGCGGATCCTTCGTCGGATGGACGTGCAGATGTCCCGTCTGATCGACGGAAAAATAACCCGCTCCCCAGCGCCCGACATCGTATGTATCCGCGGCGTCGGACACGGTCCACGGTTTCACCTGCTGGTCCAGCATCGGCAGTAGTCTCCCGACAGAGAAAAAATCGACGAATACCGTATCTTATACGAGTTTGTCCCAGCGTCGAGGCGGATTCGTAGCGGAGGAGGCGTTAGAATCGCTGGCAGGCCGCCGGGCAGGCGTCGACACCGCGATGCTCGCCCGCTTGCTCGTAAGGACGGCACGAGAAAAACACTAGACGTATTGTCGGTTTTCGCCAGCTCGTGCCGGGCGCCCTTGCGCCGGCGCGAAACAAGCACGACGATGCTCGAACAGGAATTTTGGCCGTGATCGAAGTCAATTGGACTGCCAGCACTGCGGCGAGTGCTTACTACACGGCGAGCGTCCTCGCGCGGGCTGGGGTGCCGGTCGACGGCCGGCTCTCTCAAATACTGGCGGCGCCCACCGCGGCGCTGGCTGCGGGGATCACCGAGGCGGGGATTTCGCCTGACGAGTTCTGGCGGCAAATCGTGCCGTTGGCGGCCGAAATCGAGGATCATCGGGAACTGGCCGGTCAGGCATTCTTGCGGTCGACCGGGCATCCGCCGACCGACGAGGTCGTGACACAACTTGCCGAACAATTGCGCGCGCTCCGAGAGGTCTTTGAAGAAGCTGTGCCGGATGTTCAGCGGCAGCTTACCTTGCGGGCCGGCCCGCTGCGTGAGTTATGGGAAGGCCGGGGCCCGGGGTTGTTGGCGGCGATCGGGCGCATGACGGATCGTGGGTTGATCGTCGAGCGAGCCACGGCATTACCCGTCACGCCGATTTCCGGCGGCGGCGGTGATGCGTATGCGGGGCACGGCAAAGTAGCGATCGAGGCAGTGTTGGCGAATCCTCATCCTGACCTGCCCGAGGTTGCGCGGCTGGGATGGCTGATCGCGCGGTTAGGGTGCGAGCTGCCAGGGTTTGGCAGTGCTGTTTCGAAATCGCGGCTGCCTTGGATCGTGAGCGTGGCCATGATTTCACCGGCGCTCGCGGCAGCGGAATATGTCGAACTGGCGCAGCTGAATCCGTCGACGCTGCAACGCGCTTTGCAAGTCTGGCATGTGGTTGAACCGTCCCAGGTCGATGACACGGCCGCGATGCTCGACCGTTGGTGGCGCACCTATCAAGAAGAGCGCGTTCCGTGGGGCGTGGCACTGGCCGCGCTTGACCAAATACTGGCGGCCGATTGAGAGGGGGGAAACGAGCCACCGAGAACACAGATAAGTGCGGGACGCCAAATGATGAATAATCGGGCGTCGCGAGGGCTTTCTTGCGGTGGATTCCCCGATTCGTGTCGTTCTGTCATTTCTCTTATTCGCGGTTTCCCTTGTCGTAAATCTGTTCGATCTCTCTGTGATCTCGGTGCCCTCGGTGGCTGAACCGCTTTTCGCCCTGTTTCGCGCTCGCCACTCGGCTGTTACGATTTAGCCGCCATGAAGCTTTCTCTTTTCGTCACTTGTCTGGGAGACGTGTTGCGGCCCGAAGTCGGTCGCGCCACCGTGCGCCTGCTGCGCCGGCTGGGGCATGAAGTCGATTTCCCCAGCGAGCAGACGTGTTGCGGGCAGCCGTTTTACAACTCAGGCTTTGCCGACCTGGCACGCGATCAGGCCAAACGCACGATCGATGTCTTCGACAATGATCGCATGGTGGTCGTGCCGTCGGGCTCGTGCGCAGCGATGGTCAAGGTCGAGTACCCGCACCTGCTCGCGGATGACGAGCATTGGCACGCGCGGGCGAAAGAGCTGGCCAGCCGCACCTTCGAGCTGGCTGACTTGATGGTGAACTTGCTGGGCGTCGAGGACGTCGGCGCTCGCTACCAGGGTAAGGTCGCCTACCACTACGCTTGTCACTTGCGTGGACTGGGACTGGCGGGTGAGGTCGAGCGATTACTGGCTCGCGTCGAAGGGCTGACCTATGTTGGCATCGATCGCCAGGATCAATGTTGCGGCTTCGGCGGATCATTCTCGGTCCGCTATCCGCAGATCTCGACGGCGATGGTCACCGACAAGGTGAACTGCATCACAGCGACCGGCGCCGATGCTGTGGTTTCGACCGACGCCGGCTGCCTGATGAACATCGGCGGCCGCCTGCGACGCCTGGGCCGCACAATCGAAGTGCTGCACCTGGCCGAGATTCTCGAGCGGCGATGAGACGGAGTGGAGCTCGGAATGCGAAGTGATGAGTGATGAACGGGAAAGGCGCTTTCGCCCGGCGATTCATAGATGGGGGCAAACACACTAGCCCGCAGCGCCAGCGAGGGTTCTTTGTCGGTCATGGGTCGCGAATGCAAATGGGAGGGTGCGTCTGTGACGCACCAGGATTTGTTTATCCGCAGATTGCGCCGATTTTCGCCGATTAGAAGCCAGGGATCAGAAGAGTGGTGTGTCTCGGACACACCCTACAAGTACTTAGAAAATCCGGCCACGAAAAGTGCGAAAAGGCACCAAGAGAAAGTTAGGGAACTGTGCCTAGAGAATTCTCTGTGGCCTCGGTG